>JBGTAD010000015.1:0-1758 GCA_041750055.1 Candidatus Absconditabacterales bacterium
TATGTTGATTCTTCAGAAGAAGATGAGGTTATTGATGTGAAAAAAGTTAGAAGTGAAATCGCTTCACTTAAAAAAGAACTGGCAGAGGCAGATAAATTGGTCGAAAAATATTTAGATGAACTTAATTATTAACAATATGACAAATAATAAAATACAAATTTTCTATAGTTTTCATTTCGATAAGGATGTAATGCGGGTTCAGCAGATAAGGAATATCGGCACAATCGAAGGTAATGCCCCAGTCTCAGTGAATGATTGGGAACAAGTTAAGCGTGGAGGAACAAAAGCTATTGAAAACTGGATAGATCAGAACATGAAGTATAAAAACTGCGTTGTTGTTCTTATTGGTGAAGATACTGCAGATCGAGAATGGGTTAAATATGAAATCAAGAAAGCATGGAGCGATGGTCGTGGTCTTGTAGGTATCTACATTCACAACTTAAAGTGTCCAAGAAATGGAATCAGCCAACAAGGAAAGAATCCTTTCGATCAATTCACGATCAATGGAAGATCAATGTCCTCAATAGTAACCTGCTACAACCCAAGTTCTTATGATACTTACGGCGATATAAAAAATAATCTTGAGAGATTGGTCGAAGAAGCGATAAGCGTCAGAAACAATTATTAAATATATGGAAGAAACAAACTTTAATGAAAATAAACTAAAGCACTTGGAGTTAATTCAAGGTGTAATTACTAGAATGGCAGGAAATCTATTCTACCTACGGGGGTGGGTTATTACTTTGGTTGCTGGTGTCTTAGCCTTGTTGTCTCAGATAAGTGGTGATGTTTTGCCATTCCTACTTGTCATTTTAGTCATGATCATTTCATGGATATATGATGGCTATTTCCTATCTCTGGAAAGAATGTATAGAGACCTATACAACAAAGTGAGGAAATTAAATGCTAAAGATGTTGATTTTTCAATGGATGTTACTGAATTTCAAAAGTATAAGAAAAATACAATTTTCTTTTGTATGCTCTCTTCAACCTTATTGTTTTTCTACGCACCTTTAATTGCCTGTGCAATATATCTAGTAGTAAACGCAAACTAATATATGGAAAACAATACATAAAAAAAAATATTCGTTAGCTACAAATATAGAGATTATGATGTTTTGGGTTTGCCTGAATACACACCTACAGAGGACACAAATTATCTTGACACACCTAGACATTATGTGGATAAAATAATTGAAGTTGTGGGTGCTGAACATATTTATAAAGGTGAAAAAAGCGATGATGATGCAAGTCATCTATCAGATACAACAATTCACTCTAAACTAAAAGACAAACTCTTTGATAGTTCTATAACAATTGTGCTTCTATCTCCAAACATGATTGATGCTTACGAACCTCAAGAAGAACAATGGATTCCAAATGAGATTTCTTATTCTTTGCGAGTTCAACAACGTGGAGAAAAAACAAGTTGGACAAATGGTCTAATTTTAGTCGCATTACCAGATAGTAACGGTAGTTACAATCACGCAGTAATCGATAGACCTTGTGGTGTTCGAAGTTGGCAAACTCAAAACTTCTTTAACATCATAAAGAATAATATGTTTAATAAGAAAAATAAGAATCATTCATTGTGTGATACGTGTTATGGATACCATCACCATGGATGGGATCATTCTTATGCACATCCAGTCAAATGGAAGGATTTTATAGCTGATCACAATACGTATATCGATCGTGCTGTTGCTCTAAAGGATGCACTACATGATTTTGAGGTAGCAAAAACACACGACTAAGTAT
>JBGTAD010000016.1:0-6881 GCA_041750055.1 Candidatus Absconditabacterales bacterium
ATGTGATCCTATCCTATAGCCCTCTATCATTCTTCGTCGATTAATCATAAATGTCTCTTATATACTTCTTCACCTCTATAGCAACTAAAGTCTCCTGAATGAAATTCAGGGGTTTTAACCTTTTGTTAGTATAATAAAAAAAAGCTGATTGAAAATCATGTTGTGTTTGATTATTATGAATAGTTGTAACGATTCTGATCGTGAGTGAAAGAAGAAAACCCTCATTATTGATACATATTGGATAGCAGTCAGATTTTGTTTTTCTCTTTTAGGTCTTACTTTAGTAGTATTCATCTCGGTATCCATGACATCATCAGATATATCTCCATCCAGTACATCCCCATCAAGTGCATCTCCATCCAGTAAATCTCTAGCAAACAAATATCGTCCCAGTACGTTTGATCAGCTCGTGGAGCAGTCACATATCGTCGATGTACTCAAAGCTCAGCTACTCAATGGACATTCTCATAGCAATTATATCTTCTTCTGACCTAGGGGTACGGGTAAGACGACAACTGCCAGGATCTTCGCCAAAGCACTCAACTGCCCCAATAATGCTCAGCATAGAGGTAATCCATGTGGTACATGTGAATCGTGTCTGATGATCGCTGAGAACAAAGCTGTTGATATCATCGAGATTGACGCTGCATCGTACACATGAGTCGATAATATCAGAGATGAAATCATCAGCAAAGCATCCTATCCGCCTGCAGGACTCACCCGCAAAGTATATATTATAGATGAAGTCCATATTCTCTCCAAAGGTGCGTTCAACGCATTGCTCAAGATCATGGAAGAGCCGCCACCGTATTTGACATTCATCCTCGCTACGACTGAGATCCACAAAGTCCCAGATACTATTATTTCTCGCTGTCAGTTGTTCCAGTTCAGGAAACTGTCGTATGATGCGATTGTTGCTCAGCTGGAGAAGATCTGTGCATCAGAATGATTTGCGTATGATATACAGGCTCTATGACTCATAGCCAAGCTGTCAGATGGATGCGATCGTGATGCGATCAAATATGTCGATCAAGTGAGTATGTTCTGAGATGTGTCGGTAGAGCATGTCTCGAGTCTGCTAGGAGTGGTATGAGACCACGTCATCCAAGAATTTATCAACCAAATATCACAACAAAATCTGACCGATGTGCTGGCTCATATACAGTATCTTCATGGTCAGTGAATCGATCTCATGATACTGGCTGACCAGATGTTGGCATATATTGATGTAGATTTTGTGAATAATGTCTCGCTGTATCTACCGTTGACTGATGTGTTTAAGTCTATTATTTCTGCATCCAAAGTATTGCCACATCCCTTGATTGCATACAAGATGGAGTTTGCGAGGTTTTTGAATGATCAGTCAAGTAGTCAGTCAGGTACGATGTCTAGTGATTTGGTGAGAGAACAACCTTCTTTGTCTGCAGCAGCTATTTCTCATAGTGCATCGCCATCTTCATCATGATTGTCGCCGGTCGCCAGCGAGCCAATCAGTCAGTCTATCAATCCATCACCGAGTATTATAGAACAGGTCGTCTCATCGTCTATTCCTTTAGATACTCCCCCTGTCGTATCTGCTCCCCATCAATCTACCGAATCTCTCATGGACGATATGATCAAAGATGCTGCCACAGATACAGGTATATTATACAAACAGCTCGTGTCTGGATTATCCAAGGCTAGTTTGAAGACATTGTTGGCGAATAATGGGCTGCTGGATGAAATCGTGAACCATGTAGCGACGATTATAATTTTCCAAAAACTGGCGTATGATCATACCAATAAAGCTGACGTGATCCAGGAAATGCAACATAGTCTACGTATACTAGCGCAGGATCCACTGCTCAATATTCATCTCAGATTCATGACTAGAGAAGACTATGTCACTCACCAGTTGGGCTAGTATCAGATGTATACTAAGGCTCTTTCGAAATCTTCAATCTCTTGGTAGCCTCGAGCCAGAAGTTTATCTAGTGACTCTGTATAACTGAATCTGCATAACTGAATCATCCAAAGAAAAAAAATATCAAATTGCTTTGGCGGATTGAGTATCATTCTTTGTTGGGTATGTATTGTCTAGGTTTCTTTGGGCTGACTCATGTAGAGAGCCCTTAGATTCATTCAATAATAAAAGACTAACAAATAGTTGACTTTTTGTCGCTGTATGGCTATAGTCGTTTTATGATTATTTCTGCTCATACAGTCTTATCGATATGATTCAAGTTGTTACTGTCTACGGTAATGACTATTTTTGGGATGAGTATCAAGGTACACCCTGTCGGTGAGTTGTTGGCTACTCAGAGTGCTCTATGATCTGAGACGCTGTGATCTGACACGACCAATCCGGTTGAGATCTCTGTGTCTGCTGCAGGCTCTCATCAATCTGAATTGGTCTATAGCTCAGCCGAACAAAAGATCGTGCAGGATGGTGCTCCTCGTACTATCAAAATATCTTCTATGAGCATCAGTAAATCTACATCCCAACAATCTCCCATCACGACTATTAATATCGATCAAAACAATATCGATCAAAATAATATCGATCAAAATAATAGTAATGTCTATAGTGTAGACTCTATTCCAGTTACAACTGTTGAATGAGAACAGTCTCCTCGTGAATGAGTCCTTGTTTCTTTGTCTTCTTCTGCGTTGGTATGATTTGCAAGTGCACAGGAGTTTGTCGATGATGTGGTACGCCGTACGGTGAATCGTGAACTGTATATTGGTGATTATGCTGGTAGAGATTTGGATCAGATTTATTCTCTTGTTTGTGCTGATCAGCCGCTATGTGCCAAGATATTGTTTCAATGATCGATGAGTCAAGAAGAAAAGCTCGTGTATACAGCGTTGTTTGTACATCTGGTGCAGCGACTAGATACGCATATGCAGACCAATCGCTCGATGAGTAATACGATCCAGCAATTCTTGGTCAATAAGACGTCTGATACTGTGACATATTGTAGCAAAGAAGTCAGGTGATGTAGTTCTCATACTATTGTAGAACTCAATCTTAGTGATATGAGTAGCGTAAGTGAGTGATTTGAAGTATTGACTCATGAGCTATGACATATCGTGGATTTGGGAGTATTGAGAGGCAACAGTTCTACTATTGACTCCCAATATACCGAATTTGGTGCGTCGAGATTCTCGATTGATGATCCGTCGATTGCATTTTATCGTATTTGTCGAAGCAGTGAAACTACCAGAAAATCTGATTGTAATGACCGTTCTTTTGCGGGATGATATGCCATGACTAACCCATTCGAAGATCGAGCAGAAGTGTTCAATCTGTATCTCAATCATAGGTCGATGCTGATAGCAATGAGTGAAACTAGTTCCCAACTCAAGCAGAAGTTTAGGATCATGGATCGTCTATTTGGAGGTCAGAGTATTGCAGATATTCCTGTGTGATATTGGTCAGAGACGGCTAGATCTTGGGATACGACTAGGTTGTAGTAGTATGTTGGATACGTCCTTATCAATGACAGATGGTATTGTCTTTGAGACTACTCGTGTGTTATTTGCTTGGTTTAGATTGTTGAAATACGACTCATTGGTGAGAGGTGGGATATTCTCATAGATCGTCATCGTCATATATTCATGCATCTCCTGGATCCGTCTGGATCTCGGGATGAGCTGCACGATACGCTGGAGATATATGTACGATGGGTTCTTGGTCTAGGATCGCTTGCATGACAAATTCTTCGAGGTCAATAGTTTCAGATTTGTCATTGATATCATAGATATCGTCATCTAAGGGGTCCTCATAGATGCGCTGGGTGCTGAGCATACATCTGCCTGTAAATCCTGCTGTGTCTACGACTCTATCATACATTTCTGCTGATTTGTCACACATCTCATGAATGATACAGTATAGCTGTTCTATTTGGATTAAGATCGTAGTGGTATTGAGTGATTGGAGGCTGATCGTGACAGTAATACCTTCGTCAGTGAGTCAGGGAATGAGTGATGTCTTGATATTGGTGAATGTATGAGTGTCTTGGGATCAGATATCATGGAGGAGGTCGGAGACTTTGAGTTGGAAGGGTGTCATAGGTGAATGATGAATGATGAATGATGAATGATGAATGATGAATGATGAATGATGAAAATTTATAGTGAAATACTCGGTCTTTTCAAGAACTTGAAGAGGCGTTTTTTTGAAAGTACAAATATTTGTTTTTGTGATACGTTACTCGCCCTGCACTACTAACCAGTGAGCAACAGCGATGTGCCTGATGACTAGGACGTTCTTTCTTTTTTTCAACGTTATTGAGTATATACTAGATTGCCGCACTGCGTTCGCAATGACAGACAATCAAAAAAACTGACCCCGTGATGATGGTCAGCTTTGATGGTTTCTTTGATGTTTTTTTTTGGATTACTGATTTGTATTGCCGCACTGCGTTTGCAATGACAGATCAATATTTATTTCTCACTTTTTTCGTATTCTTCGATGACGTCTTGGATCGTACCTTTGAGATTGAAATGTGGCTCGGGGATGTGATCGACTTCACCATTGAGGATCATGTTGATACCTTTGATCGTATCGTCACGTTTGACGTAGCATCCTTTGACTCCAGTAAATTGCTCTGCCACGTGGAATGGCTGACCAAAGAATCTTTCGATCTTTCTAGCTCTGAATACGCTAAGCTTGTCGTCATGAGAGAGCTCTTCCATACCTAGGATTGCGATGATATCTTGGAGTTCTTTGTATCTTTGGAGGACTTTGAGGACGGATTTAGCGCAGTTGTAGTGTTCGTCTCCTACGATATCTGCAGTCAAGACGGTAGATTTACTATCCAATGGATCTACTGCTGGATAGATACCTTTGTCGGCGATAGCTCTGTTGAGCGTGATCGTGGAATCGATATGAGTGAAGGTATTCGCTGGAGCTGGATCTGTGAGATCATCAGCAGGGACGTAGATCGCCTGGACAGACGTAATAGATCACTTGGTCGTGGAGGTGATACGTTCTTGCAGCATTCCCATTTCGGATGCGAGTGTTGGTTGATATCCTACTGCAGATGGAGTCCTCCCTAGGAGCGCAGATACTTCGGCTCATGCTTGGGTAAAACGGAAGATATTATCAATAAACACGAGCACATCTTTATTTTCTTTGTCTCTGAAGTATTCTGCCATAGTGAGGCCTGTAAGTGCTACTCTCAATCTCGGTCCAGGAGGCTCATTCATCTGACCATAGACCATAGCAGTTTTATTGAGTACACCAGATTCTTTCATCTCGTGATACAGATCGTTACCTTCTCTGGTACGCTCTCCTACTCCACACATGACGGATACTCCATCGTGAGCTTTTGCTATATTGTGGATGAGCTCTTGCATGATGACGGTTTTCCCTACTCATGCTCATCCGAAGAGTCCTACTTTACCTCCTTTGAGGATAGGAGCGATGAGGTCAACTACTTTGATTCCTGTTTCTAGTACTTCTTCTTTGTTGGTCAGATCGACAAATGCTGGAGCTGGTCTATGAATGGGTCGGGTTTCAGTTCCTTTGACTTGTGGTGATCCATCGATAGTTTCTCACAGACAGTTGAAGATATGTCCCAAGACTTGTGGACCTACAGGCACGCTGATAGGAGCTCATGTATTAGTTACTTTCATACCTCTTTGGAGTCCGTCAGTAGACTGCATAGCGATACCTCTGACAATACCGTCTTCGAGTTGTTGGAGGATTTCTATGGTGACGGTTTCTTGAGCATTGTTTTGTCACTGTACTGTGACTGCATCGTAGATAGCTGGCATCGATTCTTCGAACTTGATTTCTACTACGATACCTCTGATTGCGGTAATAATTCCTTGGGACATTGATTTGGGATGATCCAAAAATAAAATATGATATGATAGATACTTATATGTTTGTTATGGTAAAGTCAATCATAGATCGATGAATTGTCGTGCTAAGAGAGTACATACTATTCATCAGATGATTCCTGCAATGACTTCTAGTGGTGTATGTCAGATTCTTTCTTTGAGCATTTGGAATCATTGGTGTATGGTGAGGACGTTCTTGAGATCATGTCTGATAGAGTTGATCTGGTGTGCGTGTTTGCCAGCTTCGTATCTGACATGCATCGCATCATACCAAAACAGAAATGAAAAACCTGACACAATCATGAATTCTATGGAGCCAATTCATCTCGTGAGTCCTACGATCGTGACAATACTACTCGTGAGTCATGAATGTACTGATGGGAATCCTCCTGCTCATCGGAATCGTTTTCGATGAAAAGTCTTGAGAGATATGGTATCTATTATAATCTTGATGATTTGTATAGCTGCTCATACGATCAGTGGCACCAAAAATGCGTAGATTTTTATCATGTTGTGTTCTCCCAAAGTGTTAAAATATCTGATATCTTGTTATTTGATATATTTGATCAATCATTCGCTATTCATATAGGTCAGTACGTCGATATCTTCAGATCATCGCTGATGTCCAAAGGTCTTGATATGAGATGGGATATTGAATGGTATCACGTAGCCATTGAGATGCTTGTGATATTGTGTGAAAAAGCTATCAATGAACAAATCATTGCGTGATAGTGGTGATATAATAATGCAGTCTATTTGGTCGCCTACTGTATCAGTGATTCGCTTACACACAAGACCTGCATAAAAATCAAGCGATTCAATGACTAAATTCATTGCGTATGGGTTAGACTGTATATCTTTGGTTGACTTATACAGCAAAGGTAGGATATGGTGTTCTTTGTAGATGTCTTTGAGTGTGTTGATTCCTAGATTCATGTTGGATAGTTGTTTATATCATCCAGATTCGCATTCGATGAGTTTGATATGTGTATCAGAGATTCTGATGTACAAAAAACGACTCTTCTGCAAGGTGTCTTTGAGCATATTGA
>JBGTAD010000017.1:0-6485 GCA_041750055.1 Candidatus Absconditabacterales bacterium
CTGAGAGCTTGGTATTATAGATTCATTCGAATTTGTCATAGTGTTTTTGACCCAAGATACGCAGTATCCACTGTCCAGGCGTCTTGATCGATGGATCAGTATTCGCAGTACCGATGAGAGGATATTGCCCTTTTTCTAGCAATGCCAACAGACCACCTACGAGTTTGATGGAGTCATTTTTCTTACCTCTATACAATGGGAGAATATCGTCTGAGATAGCTACACCAAAACTTGCTGCATCTACGAATCCTTTTTTTGCTTTTTCGATCTTTTCTCGAGTTCTGTTATAAAACCCATCCTCATAATCTTCTCTCACGTCTTTAAATCCTTTGCCGATGACTGGGATTTTTTGGAGCCCTTTTCATATCCGAGAATGCATAAAAACTCGATCCTTCGCTTTCTCTGTCTCCTGAGCATCATAGTCATCATAGTATTTTTTGATACCATCATCTCGTATGGATTTGACTGCTTTCCACGCATAACGTAGTCCCAATCGTTTTGTAGTTCTTCACTCGGTATCTGGAGTGATGTCAGATTTTCATGCTTTGAGGATATCTACTTGAGACTGGGTCCTAGGTTGGAGTTTGAGAGTAGAGACGAAGATCAAGAAATCTGGATACGACATCGTCTTAGTATACGTTCGAGATTTTGCTGTATTATCTGGCTTGGGGAGCTGAGCCTTGACTTGGATATCGCCATTACTGAGGCGTTGGTAGTGATAGAGCGCTTGTTTAGTTTTTTCTTGGAGTGTCTCAGATCCTACGACCACTTCTGTAGAGAAGCACACCACATCTTCTTGAGGTTTTTCTTTTTTTTTGAAGCGACCTGTGGAGTTATCTCGCTGCATACCATTTCGCATCTTAGCGGTATCTCCATCGACGGCATCATGTTTGATCAGGGCAGCTACGTGTCAGGGCATATCTGACCCCAGATTCATATCATGTTTCATCCATCTATTTCATCGACTCAGCATATTCTCGACATCTTCGCGAGACGTCATATTGATCAATACGTCAGTCTTAGAGCCGAAAGCCAGACTCTCCAATTTGAGACCAAGAGAAGAGGAATCTGATCCGGTCACCGTAGCGCGTATCCATCCATCTACCTGCGGACTGAGTCATTCTCGCTGTATGGTATTGGATTGGAAGTACAAGACATCTCCTATTCTCAGCTCTCAATCTGATCCTTTGATTTTGTCTTTGATGAGTTTTTTCACAGCTTCTCATGAGAGTATCTCTGCATCAGTTGGAGTCTCTGGAATATCTGATGATCATGTATTAGTCTGACCATCTACGAATTCGTTATTTTCGATCGCTTCATTACGTTCTTCTCCAGGACGAGTTTTTTCGGTTGGTCTTTTATTCTTGAACGATTCTAGTGCTTTTTGAGAAAGTCTTTTCATATTGGCAGCGACATCAGCTTGATCGGACATGAGCACAGTCGATCATCGCAATAGCGCTCCGATACCATTTCCTGAGATATTGAGAACATTTCATCCAGGTACTTTGCGTACGACGGTCGGTTCGTATCATTCGTGTATCGCTTCTCATCACTCATCAGATAGCTGTATATCTGCACGGGTCAGATTTCCCATGGTATCTTTTTTGATGATGATAGGTCTGCGTTTGGCATCGTCACGATACACCAGCGATCTACGATGGTTGGGGTCTGACGGGAGATTGACTGGCTGATCATACAGATAATAAAACATCTCTTGGTCAGCTTTGTCTCACGCCTTATCACGCTGTTTGAGTTCTCGTGAGTCCAGATCATCAAATGGAGCAATAGGACTCAGGTATCACTCTTGATTGCCTACAGCCACTTTCATACCCTCATGCACGAGCACCTTATGAGCACCATCTCTTGTCTGGAATGTATTCGCTCCTGCTACATTCATTTCCCAAAACGACCCGTCTGGCAGTATCTTTCTCAAAGTCTCAAAATCTGACCCAGCATCGTCTAAATCCACTTGTAAGATCATCTGGAGCTTGTTCAAGACACTGGGATCATCCAGAGAGATTTGGTCGCTCGAGAGACCTAGCGATCATCGCAATTGTTTGTTTTTGAATTTGATCTGTTTGTCGCCATTACTAGAAGGGATTGTGACGGTCTTCACATCAGGATCCAGCAAATCTGTGATCATACGCTTGTATTCATCAGGTTTGAGATCTGCTCCCAGTGCTATATGTTGCTGACCTATTTCATCAATCTTGGCACGAGCTAGTCATTGCATGATCGCACGCTGAGACGCAGCACTCAGAGCATACGTATCAAATCTCTTGGTCTTGAGCTCATCGAGTGCGTTTCCGAGATCCGGATCTTTGGATATGAGATATTGGATATAATGATCTCGTCTGATCTGCTCTCTTTGCTTGCGCAGTTGTTTCAATTCTTCGGTCTGAGCAGGCGTGATCGTTCACCTATCCTTGGCATCGATCAGTGCATCGATCTGAGTATCAACAGGAGCCAGTCTCGTATTGGTCGCGTCTGCGTCGACAGGTTTATAATGTCTAAAAATCTGTCTAAGAGAGCCATTGGTCGATGCAAACACATCGATCGTAGATTCCAAAGTCCTCATGGTAGAAATCGTAGTAATTTTGTCTGACATTTGTCTCTTGAGTAGCGAAGAAAACAGTCTCTGAGTCTTGTTGTTTCGAGATTGGAAATTGCCCGCACTGATCGCTTGCTTGGTCTGGGGACTCAGAGACGAAGAACGGTTAAACTCATCGAAGATATCAGTATTAGATACCACACAATTCTTAAACTGATCATTGATGTATTGATCGGTCAGATTTTTTTCTGTTTTTATATCATCAAATTTTTGTTTGATTATTTGTAGTGCTTCTTCGAGATCTGCTGGTGACGTAAGAACATCGTACTGCTCTAAATTCGCCGGATCAGGACGTCACAGGTCGCTACACAAACCATGAATCCTAGTATCCTGTTCAGAAAGAGTATATCACTGACTTTGCAAAAGTCTTTTATATTGGATGATAGTTTTTTTGAGGATAGCATTGATGACAACCTGCTGAGTATTGTCGTGTTCTTGGAGAGTGAGTTGATTGAGTCATGCTTTGACTGCAGTGAAAGGTTTGGTCTGAAATTCGCTCAATGTCAAAAATCCTTTGAGGATGCGTTGATATTCTAGGATGTTTGGAATGTTTTGAGCTTTACTACTACGAGGATATCAATGATAATCTTCTAGATACTTGTCAAACGCATCGATGATGGTCTTGCCATTGATACGTAGAGGGTTGGCAGACAGATCCGTGATCTCCTGAGTCATAGCATTCATTACATCTTTTTCTGGTTGTGTCTTTCATACTGCATTGGAGAGTTCGTGTTGTTCATCCAAGAGATCCTTGAGTGTAGAATCTCCGGCAGTCAATACATCAAGTAATTCATTAAAATCTGACTCCTTGATATGAGCGAGATCAGTAGCTTTATGATTGTTGAGATTTTTGTAATACTCGAGGAAAGAACGAATCAGCTCCTGCTTGGATCCAAACTGCTGTATTCCACTTGCTGCACGACCAGATGGTGTGAGCTGCTCACGGATCCAACGAGAAAATTCAGTTCCTACTTTTTCGAGGATGCTATTATCAACATTACCATTCGGCTTGGGGCTATTCGGATTGCGATTCATCCAGATACATACGGATAAAAGATACTATCACTAATATATCTGTTTGGGACAAATCTTCAAGCAATCATAACTATGTTTGGTCTCTCGAGTTGACATTTTATTATGTTGTCTGATACAGAGATGTTTTCCGAATCTAGCTATCCAAATGCTTCATATTCATGGTGTTTTTTGATGAATTTCGACTTGACTTTAGGGGGGGGGGTATCATTATAGAGTCATTTGCTAGCGCAAAAACAAAATGAAAATACAATTCTTTTCTTAATTATTAACCTTTTAAAATAAAAAAATCCAAAATGGAAACATTAAAATCGAATCTCTTAGTTCTATGTTGTATCGTCGTACTTAGTATTGTTTCTGGTTGCCAGCAAAATGATCTCGTCAATCGGGATGATGTCGTACGAAAATCAGAAAACTACAAGTACAGTGAAACTATCAAACTCACAGATGAGTCTGGTAAATTTTATGTGCATGCGCGTATTAGTTCAGACAATGAATACAGTGTCAAACAGTATGTTGCCAATCCTCCTACTATTAGAGTATGGAAAACATCTGAAACTCCTGTAGAATTGCTTGCAACGGATACGGGTGAGCTGATCCAGGGACCCAAACCCGTAGAAAAACACAAAGAAAGCTCTGTATTCGGAGTTGAATTTACATCTGATAGAAATATCCCAGAAGGGTACAGTATGCAAATCATCGAACATCCTGATGCATTCAAACCACAGTCTAACAACAAAAGTGAAGTGTATCAGACATATTATTTCAGTGATAGCTATGCAAAGGGTATTTATACAAGAGTCTTTGTAGTATAAAATTGCAAAACTCAGAACAACTCGTATACTGATAGTATCAGCTTTGATATTTTTTGAATATTTTGTTGCATATATTTTTTCTATGAGAACAATCATCGCATGGATCCTCGCTTTAGTCGCATTCGTACTCTTGATCAGATATACGAATATTTTGACCGATAATGATTTCGTCAAGCGAAGACCAGGCACAGGTGACGTCATGACAGGATTCGTAGGATGTATCAGCCCTCGAGGCGATCGTATTCTCAGTGGCCAAACAGTGACTGCCTATGCCAACCCGCGAGTCACATCACTCTCAGACTGCCAATCTCAGTCCAGATCCTGCTCCATTATCAAACAGAAATGAATCCTCTCCGGATCATACCAACACGAATCATGTCGTCTGTATGTCCCACCAGCACCCGTATGACGCTCATGTACCACTCCACGATGAGCGACAGTACCCTGAGGCATAGCAATCATAGCCTACCAGTCTACTGTCTGATTAGGAGGAGTATGTCAAGCAGAGCGTAGATTGTGTGCTGATGGGGTACTCCAGTGATCATATCGCTACCCAGATTGTAATCTCAGACTCACAGGTCCGGACATCACCAGATCCGGATATACAGTCAACAACCCTGTCTTCTCAGAGCCTTTCGTATGAGCACCACGCTATCCTGCCGAACTTGTCCAACCTAAGAAAATCGAAACATCAAATCTGATCTTCAATACGGATGGCAAACGTGTCAGTCGTCTAACCCAGCCACCCAACGAGCGAAACAACAATATCAATAATCCCGTCACTACCGATCGTAGCTATCTAAATCCCATCATCAGCCCATCTGTGGCTCCAGAGCGATGGAGATCTCTATATCCGAATAACATACAATCTGGATGCGTCGCACCTCGATGAGAACGTATCGTGCCAGGAGGATTAGTACAAGCTTTTGTTGAGCCATACGGCACGAGAGATAATATCTGCCGTAGCGAATTTAGAGTATGCACACAAGGAAGATTATGAGGAAGTTATTCATTTGCTAGCTGTCTACAGTCAGATCTCTATACCGACCAGCTCAGAGAGCAAATCCGTACAGACGAACAAGCAGACGTGTTTTATAATCCGACCTGTACGACACCACGACGTCGTGAGATCTCCGATGGAGAGCAGACCATCGCCTATGAAAACCGACTCGTCGCATCACCAGCACAGTGTCAGTCACAGACTCGTAGCTGTAGCAGGGGAGTACTCGACGGATCGTATCGCTATAGCCAATGCCTCGTCGTACCGGCGACCTATAGCTGATTATCACAGCCGTGATGATTCAATCCATCAGAAGTAGTATTCCCAGAAATCGAACCCTTCGCAGCTCAATATTTACCACCAGACAACCAATCGACAGCATTCAGACGCCGACTCGATGCCAATATCCAATGAACCAAAAACTTTCCCCGTGACGTACGAGAACGGATATGAGAGAGATCGATAGATCTGTATGAGTTAGTAAATTAGTGATTGAAAGCTATATCTACACAATCATAGACAAAAACACTCTAAACAGGACTGACGTTATATAATGATTGTATGTATCTTATATTGAAAGAAGCAACGCTATTGCTATGCTATTAATATACATCAATATCTCATATATTCATTATTTATCCATATATCCACCCCCATGCATCTACGCGAAGAGCTCGAATATCGTGGACAACTGTATCAACTATCTGATGAATCAGTCTTTGATCTGTACGACAAAGGCTGACAGTCTCTGTATTTCTGATGTGATCCTACAGCTGATAGCCTCCATCTGGGCAATTTTACGATTTTCATGAATGCTGTCCAATATATGAAAAGAGGCAATCATCTCGTCCTCATCGTAGGAGGCGCGACCGGCATGATTGGCGATCCAGGCGGTAGATCTAGTGAAAGAAACCTTCTAGACAAGGAAACATTTACACACAATATTACAGCCATTGAGCGTCAGGTAGCTGCCGTTTTAGAGAACTTAAAACAACTCAGTGGAAGCAATTTCTCATTTGAAATCAAA
>JBGTAD010000018.1:0-18234 GCA_041750055.1 Candidatus Absconditabacterales bacterium
ACATCTTTTTGTTGATAGGGTAAATATGGTAATTGACCTATATCAATTCAGCTGTCCAATTAAAGAGCAGTTGAAAGAAACCCAGCGCTAGCGCTGGGTTTCTTGGTTTTTGACCTATTTGAGTTGGACAGCAATGATGATGGTTATGATTTTGATGATATTGTATAGACGACTCCAAGACAATCTTCCAAGACGACATCCAAGAACACGTTACTCAACGATGATTTTTAAAGTGCTGACTGCCTTACCTTGATACATCAACGTCAAAGAATGTGTTCATGCAGATACTCCAGTGACTTGTACCTGAGCAGATCCTTTGGAGACACGCTGTAGTGAGCTGATTGAAGAGCGAATTCATTTTGTAGCGCTGACTATTTGTAGTGGTTTTTTGAGTATTCATTCGAAGGGTTTGGCGTCGGTTTGATTGATTTTGACAAAGAACGTACGAGTAGATCACGTAGGGATACGTAATCATGCTGAGGGAGTACTGACGATCAGACTCATGCCTCATCACAGATTCACTGCAGCACTATCAATATATTGATCGGCCGTTGTAGAAGACGGCGCAGTTGTATTAGCAGGCGTCGATGGCGTCAATACAGGAGGATTCGTAGGTGAATTGTTTGGTACATTGGTAGATGGAGGAACCGATGGAGTCCTGTCAGTGATGGCAGGAGCAGTAGCTGCACCTCGCCCTAGCACTTGCACCAGCTTCGTAGGTTTTCACTCAATCAACGCAATAGGGTCGTAGCTATTCTTTTCCATCTGTGTCCTACAAGCTCACTCATTGACTAATCGGACTCGATCCTTTCTAGAATCGGCACATCCCGAAAACGACCGTGTCGGCCTTCATTTAGCATCTTTTACGATTTCGAAGTTGAGATGATATCAGCCAAGCTGACCAAACACTAGTCCCGTATTTCCTACTTTACCAATCAATTGTCACTGTTTGATACGATCTCACTGCTTGACTTTAATCTCACTGAGATGGGCATAGATCGAATAAATAGTCTCACCGCGATATGTATGCTTGACCTTGATCACATTTCCATACAAATTCTGCCATCCAGCGAAAAGTATCTCTCCATCAGCAATCGAGAGTACAGGAGTCCCATTGGCCGTAGCAATATCGACCGAAGGATGTCATCATTTTGCTATATCTCGTCCATCTTCGTACGTCGCTCCCCACAGGGTAGTATAGATGTCCGTGTAAGATTTTTGGTGTCTATAGTTAGCATATAAGGCTCCTTGCATAATAGGAAGATCTATCTTGCAAGATGCTGGCATACTATCTCGCTGTTGAGTCCTACATTCGAGAGTAGATACCCTAGGAGTAGGATAAATCAAACGATCTGTTCCATTGATAATAGAAGCACTACCAAATGACTGCAACACAACACAAAAAACTAAAACTCATCAAAGCTGAATTTCTTCAATCCATTGTGTCAAAAACGAAAGAGTGCGTTTCACAAGACGAGACTTAGCAACATGTCTCACCACACGATGCTTAATTTCACGACTTTTATCAGAAAAACGTGCAATATTAGTGCGAATATTCATATGGATGATATCACAGACGATTAAAATACATAATACTCTTATAGTATAACAACTTATAGATATTTGTCAAAAAACATGACGCTATTTGTTCTTGCAATATCTGACAGAATGTTTATTTTTATTCATTCAGATTTACTTTTGTTTTATACTCATTATGTTTCGTCCAGGTGGATTCCCAGAATACAACCCCCAAGAACAAAAAATATTTGATACGATCATACATATACTCCAGCATACCTTTGAACAATCCAACTACCAACACATCCGAACCCCAGCCGTAGAGCCAGTGGACATACTCATGAGAGGCTGAGATATTGCAGATAAACAAGTCTACGGACTTTTTGGACTTGCTCAGTGACCACAAGACGTCAAAGACTATGCTCTGCATTTTGATCTCACGATACCACTAGCAAGATATGTATTAGATCATCGTCACGAACTCACGTTTCCTTTTCGCAGATATCAGATCCAACCAGTCTGGAGAGGAGAAAGAACCAAAAGATGAAGATTTAAAGAATTTTGGCAATGTGATATCGATGCAGTGCGACCATCTATCCAAGATGTCTGAGTACGATACGACATCGAATCAGTAGCTATCTTGTCGCAAGCAATGAAAGCAGTATCTGAACAACTCAACATACAGATTGATAGCGTACTCAAAATTTCTCACCTCGCAGTCACCAAAGCGTTTTTAGAATACGAATGAGTTTGAGAAGAAAATATACCCAAAATTCTATCACTCTTGGATAATTATTTCAAAATAACCCCAGAAGAATTCTGACAAAAAACACAGCCACTAATGTCAACATCTGTCTACAAGAAACTAGAACAAATCATTACTACACACGATTACACACTCCTCTCCCATATTCCATGATATAGTCAGCTAGAGGCAATCATGAACTGACTGAAGGTATTATGAATAGATACTGAATATGATATTTGTATCGTCAGAGGACATAATTATTACAAAGGTATGGTCTGTGAGCGATTTGAACGCAATGATATTGCGCTAGGTTCATTAGCTGGTGGTGGTAGATACGATCAGATTACAGATTTCATCGATCGTAAGCAGTCTTTCAGCTGAGTGTGAACCAGTCTATGAAGATTTATACCTCTAGCTATCCAGCGTGTTATCGAATCTCAACAGATACAACAATCTGAAACATACCTTTTTGCGCATTTTGACGATACTCGAGAACATACCATATGACTATACCAAAAATTCATCCAAGCAGGCAAAATCTGTGAATGTTATCCTACTGCCACCAAACTTTGAAAACAATTTGAATATGCAGACAAAAAATGAATCTCTCATGTAGTAATCTATGGATCTCAAGAGGTCGAGACTAAGTCATTCATCATCAAGAACCTCGCTACCTGAGAACAAAAAACAGTCTATCTAGAATATAGCTATGGCATTATACCGACCAGAGATACTCAAGAATGAAAAGAACTATTGTTGGCGAAGTCTGTCTACTGACATCGATCTTTTCCCAAATGACATATTGAACCATGAGAAAGCTGAATCGAAACAGCAATGAGAGAATGCAAAGAAGAAACAAATCTGACTCCTACCGCATTTCTCTCTCATTCTCACGAACGAATATCACAACCAAATCAAGCAATATCAATCGATGAAGTGTTTTTTAAAGTGTCTGATGGCAATCTCAAAACAGTCACCTATTATATCGCTCAAATATCCGGACAAGAATCTCACCAAGTAGAAGAAATCACCGAATTGAGACGGATTTGATCCAAACATGCTCATACCCTCGCCACCTATCCAGAGACCAAACAACTCGCACAACGTGTAGCGAGATTGTTGAAGTAAAAAAACTAAAGTGCCTGATAAGCAATTCAGTTATTATATACACTTTCGCGGTATATACGCGGGGATTAGATCACTCTTTTCAGGAGATAAGAATCAAAATCTTTTTTTCGATCTTTGCGATTCCATCCCCAGGCTCTCCACGTGAGGGAATCTAGCCAATTAAGCATGTACACCTCCAGGCAAAAAGATACTCCAAAAACAAAGCGCAAAGCTTATAAAAAGCGTTCCACTTGATATCCAACCATAAATCAGAGCTATCTTTTTATTTTGATCGACCAGATACAGCGCCACGGAAAGAAATCCGCAAAATGTCAAAAAAGACAAAAATGCGATTCCTTGAACAATACTCTGCTGAGATTGTAGGATTCTCCAATCCTTTACAAAGTTATTATAAAAGATAATCAAGAAAACCAAACAACAAAGTACACAAAGAATACTTAAAATTTTTCTCATTTTTTATTTTTTATTTACCTGCTAACTACATTATTCGCATTGTTCATATCCATACTGATCACAAAAAAAAAATCAACTCAATGTTGACATATTTATCATTTATATGTTGTGTGTAGTTTTTTAACAGAACAAGTCTTGTTCTGAAACCAGATAATCGTATATCAAAAGATACATTCATATCTCTACACTTTATATCGTGACATTACTCTTATGTATTCAGCACTTAGTTTAATCAAACGCTATGGCACCAGTTATTATCTAGCCTGTTTACGATTTCCTCGCTCCAAGAGAGAAGAGGTTTTTGAATTATACAAATTCGTCAGATTACCTGATCAGATCATCGATACCCCTGGAGTCAACAAACAAGAAGCTCTCCAACAGCTCGATCAAGAACGAAACCAACGGACAACAGTCTACCAAACAAAAAACCTCTCAGATGAAAAATATGGCAAAGTGTGTCTACTGTTTTATACATACGACATCCCCTTCGAATACTCACAGTTATTTCGAGATGCTATGAAACAAGACTGTATCAAAACACAGTATCAAACGTATCAAGAACTGCAAGAATATATGGTAGGATCCGCTGAAGTCGTAGGTCTTATGATGAACAAACTATTGTGATGTCCTCCAGAAGCCGACCAATATGCACGTCTGTTAGGAGAGGCAATGCAGCTAACAAACTTTCTCAGAGACGTCAAAGAAGACTATATCGACTTGTGACGTGTCTACATACCGAAAGATGTCTTGCATCTCCATCGCTTGACATGACACGACATAAAAAACATGTCTACATCCGACCATATTGATAAACGCCGAGTCATTCTCATGAAAGAACTCATCAAAAAAGCTGACTCTCTATATACTGAAAGCTCAAAATGAAATCATTTGATTCCTAGTAAATATCGCACAGCCATCAAACTTGCAAGCAAACTATACCAAGGAATTTTAAGAAAAATTGAACGTCAACATTATAATGTCTTTGCCCACCCATGCAGGACAACAAAACGAGAAAAAATATCAATAATTACATCTTTTATGCTCAAAGGCAAGCACTAAATAGACTCTTGTGAATTGACTTTTCTGAGCAAAATATGTATCCATCATATATGAAAAATCAGTACTTACAAAAACGCTTTTCTCGACGATTATTGTGATGATATATACTGTCTCTTGTGATTCATTCACTATTTTTTGTCTACAGTCCTTCATATGCAGAATCTCCTGTACAGCAATCACCACTGATTGTAGTCCTGGTAGATGCAAGGCTATCCGATGCAGTGAGAACAGATCTACAACGATATACCACCCAATACATCCAAAAACGCTATACAAATTCTAAAGCAATCGTCATACCCATCAACACTAGCATTATCAAAGCACCTGATATTGTAAGAATGCTAGAAAACATCTATTTCGAAGGAACAAAAAGCCAACCTTCGTCACTTATTGGAGTGATACTGGTTGGAGATATCCCACTACCTGTAGCAAACAAAGACGGATTTATCTTTCCAACAATTCTTCCTTATACAGATTTTGAACAGCAACAATACCTCTTCAATGCGCAAAGCACGTATTTTGAATACAATAATATACCGAATGGACAACCAGAAATATGGCACGGATATATACAATTATGACGTGATCCTATTGCATATCAACAATTTTTTCAAAAAATCAAAACATACGAGCAAAATCCGTCAGCATTTATCGGATCAAAAATCCGATATGATGATATCTCTCATCTTGCAGAAACAATCGATAGCGATAATGTGTCAAACTATATCAACCCATTTTTATTTGCTGAAGATCTTTGATACCACAGATTTTCTTCGGTTTTACTCAATTTTTTCAACGCAAAAGAACAAGACAAACTAGCATGAATATGAACATCTAGAGATGTCGTCATAGATCAAGAAGAAGAAAATCCATATGAAAATGACCCATTATTTAGCGATTTTAGCAAAAATCTAGATCAATATAATGCAGATCTTGATACTCAGATCCAACAAGCTAGTAATATCGGTGGATTAGACTCCTCATCAACACCCACATTGATACTGGGCCAAAGCATCCAATCATTTGTGAAAACATACTCTCAGCTCATTTCTCCAGTATATCGATCAACACTCAGAGATAACATACAAGCCTGAGGCAGGCGAAGCACCAACAACATAGACACACATGCACACATAGTAGACATTCAAGACGATTTACTAGTTCGCTCCACTACCAAAGAAGCTTCTCCTGTTCTCGTAGACTATAACGATCAATTATCTCAAATCATCACCCAACAACTCAACCAAACAAAAGCCTGGATGAGCACTCCAGTACTTACAGAATATGATGAAATTACTTGAAGAGAAAAATGTTTTGGTAAAATCATAAGAGGTAGAGAAGTCAGTTGTGGTTGTAACATACTCCAATGTCCCTTTGGAAAAACACAAAAACGAGTAGAAGTAATCAAGAAATATCAGACATTCTTTTTTGGTAAAAACGCTTCCTCACTTAGTGGAGTACAAGATGCTACAATATACAGAGGAACATTTTTGAATGCGACTGACTTTAATCAGGTTTCATGAACTCAATCTTCAACGTTCACAACGTTTTGATGAACAACTCCCCAAACACGTTCTTATGGGAGTTCTCGATGAATCAACAATAGGCAAACATCTTCACATAGATGATATAATGTGTTTTTATCTGCACAAGAAGATGAACTCAGAAATGCCTTCAAAGATACTCCCTATATGGCATCATGTTCTACAAATCAAAAAAACAATATCACAGATTTTATTAAAGTATTTCGATGAGGTGTAAGTCCTATTAACCTCACACAAGATAATAGTGGTTCCTTAATACTAGGGTCACATAGCTTCCAAGACGCCCGAGAACCTTTTGTTATCAGTGGAACAGTAGCAAACAATGCGAAAGTACCCTCAGGTATAGGGTGACCTCTATACGATCCTGCAGGTACAAGACTCAGCTTCACTGGTGAAGTCGATCATGCTTACAGTTACAAATCTCTCAAAACATTCGCCTCTATTCAAAAAATCACACAACTACCAGAACAAGAATTTGGAGACGAAGATGCTATATTTACAATACCAGACATCTGTATTGCTAGAGAATTCAAGACACGAGACGAGACAGATATCTTCACAACATACCCCAAAAACCCAGCATCAAGATCAAGGATCACAATCAGTATTAATGATAGACAAGTGAGTAATAAAAATAACTGTAGTAATAACGAATGTGTCAGAAAAGATATCTATACATACAAAACCATTCCTACACTACAAATCAACGACTCCCCCACACCCGAGCAACTCTCATGAATGAATATCGCTACACTGGATAGAGGAATCGACAGTGTCAGGACAATAACGTTTCAAGGTGTTTGATGATGAACAGTATCTATTCCTCTACCCAACCTGTATAATATCCCTGTATATACTGGCGGTACCGACGGCATCTATCAACTCATGAGCACTGCACAAATCAATAATGCAATCAAACAATATCTCATACAATATATCAAAGACATCAATATAAATCTGACTGCACAAAATCGTCAGAGGACTACTCGATATAATTCACAAAAAACAACGTTTGACCTTTTGGGTAGTGTCGACCCTTTAGCAACCCCAAATCGCAGTATACCCCTATTAGACGAAACTATTCTTATCAAGTTGTTGGGAAATGATCACATTACTACTATAGCAGACCAACTATACAAACTTAATGCTTTCTGGCCCATCAAATCAACATCAGATACTATCAAACAGCATCTGGATAATGCCTATCAATCAATAGATATCAGTGCAAAGATATCAGGAATCTTTGGGCGCTATCTGACCGAAAAACAAGAACAACATCCTATTAGAAATCCTGGATACCAAATATCTGGATACCAAGCGCTATATATCAACACACCTGATCAGGTAGATATTATCCCATCACAGACTCCTTGATTCGTCACCAGAGCACAACAACTTAGCACCTTGTATCAACTCAATCTAGAGCAACAACTCAATGAGCTAGACATCCTCAACACAGACCAAGTAACTGCAGATGACAAAGAATGTAATATATGAGCAGATGGAGCTGTATCTATTGTACAGTGGCCCTGAGCATTCGCATGTTGGCTCAAAAACACACTCAAAAAGCCTCTCTCTATATCACTCAACTTCAATCAAGCTCAGTGACCAGTCCTCTTGCCTCAATGATCTCAAGAATGATTTGGTAGCCAGTTGGAAACCTATAGCGCTCAGCGAAGCCAATCACTCATCCAAAGAAACGAATCCCAACAAGAACAACAAAATCTGACACCCCAACAACAGGAGTCTCTCCAAACAGTAAGACAAGAACTTCTCATAGGGTTGGCTGATACGTTCTTTCCGCTTGACCCCATCTGACCGATACCAACAGCTCAGTTTATAGATATCGATCCCACTCAACCATTCAACGACATCACTATCTCCATACGTTCTACATGAGATAACTGCCTGAGTATATGAGGCACCAACACCTGTCAATGAACATATCGCGTCAATACCACAGCACTATCTTCGTGATGATGAGTCAGAATTCCTTTTTCTTTTGTAAATCAAAAAGTCTGAGAAACACTCATCATCTCCACGATATGTACAGCACCCAGAGTGTGTTATGATCAATTCGATACGATCCAGGTATGAGCTGGTATTATTGATACTATATCGATCCAGACTCCCTCAGACAGTATTACTCAATGAGTACAATTCCCTGTTGTTATCAAAGGATTCGACGCATACACCAACCAAATCAGACAGCAATTACAACGCTTTGAGATCCGTATCGATACAGGCAATTTTCTCAATGGATTACAATCTATGGAATTTAGCTCATTTGATGAACTCAGTACCATCATCGACACCTCCAAACTATCCAAACAACAAATCACACCCATCAATATTACTATCTCTATGACATGAGAAAATCTCTTAGACGGGAAAACAATAAGTCCCGTAATCAAATCAGTACAAATCATACCTACAAATATTACAGTCACACAATGATGATCTCCTATCAATACGACTAATATTTCGCTACCAGAATCCCTTGATCAGCGATATAAACTCGATAACAATCAAATAAGACAATATGTCAAAGACTCTCTACCCACTATCCGCCTCAATCTGCGCGGCCCTAATAACACATCAGTAGACTCGACACTGAATATCAGATCAGTATACGGCTTAGTAGATGCTGCTATCATACAAACAGTCAATATCACAGAAAATCTGACCCAACAAAAACTACAGACTACTAATACAATTAACACCTCCTGATGAAGAGCTGATATTTTCATCAAACCTCGTAATTTCAAAGCTGGAACAGACCAACTAGTGATCTCTATACCCTGATGAACAGATCAAATCATCAACGTCACCATCAATCCATCCAAAGGATCTCAAGTCATACTCCAATCATCTAGCACAAGCATAAGCAAAGCAAAACCCATCACAACGACACTATCTATCCAGGATATTCGGTGAAACAAAGTCGCAGGAAACTATCGCATCAGGCTAGCAACATACGGTCCAATCCGCATCGAGTGAAGCGATAATAGCAAAGATATTGTAGTGTCTGGATCATATACACAAATCATACAAGCAGATGGCAATGGAGGGAAAGCTCACATCATAGCATATCTCCAAGATACACCATTGAATCAACAACACATAGGATATCAATCCGTCACCAGTAGTACGGCTATTATTCCTACCAGTGGACTTAATGTATTATACGCTACTCTCCTGTGACAAGACCGATGAAATCAGCGATGATATTTTTCTGAATATGAGCAGCAATCAGCACAACTCATCAACAACTCATCCAAATTACTATCAGTCTCTACTCTACTCACCCAGCCAGCCAAACTCAAATCTACAGTAACCAGGATTGATCAGTCATTGAACATCATATCATCTCAAGCAATACCTGCAACTATCAGCTTGTCTCCAGATGGATCTACACTCCAACTCCCTGGACTCTCCACCATCAATCTATGAAATCCTCGACCTACCATACCTATCCAAACACTTCAATCTGAAGCATCTCTCAACAATCTCCCAAACACTGCAGCGATTTACTATCTTCCCAATACGACAGATAGCATCATCAACTCGAATACACTAGAGTCAAAGCGTATTCGTATCAATGGAAACACTGTCATCGATTTCCAAAACAACACTATGAGTTCGTGAGCGTTGATCTCACTTGATCTGAGTAATTCATGAACACGAATCGTATCACTACAAGGCAAACAAATCTGACGTTTGATCATGAAAAATCTTGGACTCGATTTGGGAAATATATTAGCACAAAGCAGTAGCACAAACAACCAGTACCAACTCATGATGACCTTTGGAGAATGATCAACAAATGGAGTACTCCATCTATGAATCATAGACCAGACATCTCTTTTTGATACAACAACAAAAGTACCAAGTCTCGAAGACGCGGATGATCAAGAATCGTATATATGATTTAGAGGAGGTAGCAAACACCTCACATCTCGAGCAGCAGGATCGTCTGTAGGAGAATCTACCAAGCCCTTTGCATCAGCTTTTTCTATCAATCTTGGAGACCCATTACTACTCAGACCTAGTGATAACTCCATCGTATCATGAACATCGTTTGACAAAAGTCTAGGTATTACGCTTGCTACAGACCCCCAAAAAACAATCTTCAAAGTACTGCCTGGAGATTTTAATAATGATAAGCTAGAAGATCTTTTTGTTGTATATACGGATGGAACAGTCAGATTGATCAAACAATATCAACCACAGCAATTTACTATGATGGGAGACCTAGTACTGATTGCTGGAGGTATCAAAGAAATAGAAATATGAGACACACGCGGAGACGGATATCCAGATCTGCTCATCAGGACCAATAACGACAAACTCAAAATATACGATAATAATAGTGGTATATTCGATGTAGATGGATTGCCGGTATGTCTGGATATCCCAGGATGACCAGAATCTATTCAACGCGTAGAACAAATTTTTTTCCAAGATATGGATCTAGATGGCAAATTAGACATTATTACCAACGACGATGCCGGCAAAGTAAGTATTTTCTATGGATGATCATCCAACCAGTGAGCTCATTATATCTCTACCGTACAGACGCATTGTGATGACTCACGAAAACAAAGACAACAAGGCCAATATCGTATCGTAAAACACAAAGGCGTCTCAGTAGATTCTACCAAAAAAGTAGTAGATAACAGCCTCATACGCCGACAATCTCTCTCTCTACCTACCGAACAAACAACAATCGACTCCTCAGATACGGAGAATTTCCCAGATCTTGAGAATCCATTTTTCAACAAATTCTTACCCGGAGAGTCGAATCCTGGTCCACTAGATTCTCTCACCAAGATCAAACCACCTAAACTTGATATCTCGTCTCTAGACCTACCAGGAATTGTCAATGCTGCTACCAACGACATCCTCAGATATATATCTAGTCCCACAGACTATATACCATGATGAGAAACCCTTACTCTAGACGACATCAGATATATTCCTCTATCCAAACTCAATAATGCAGATCCCATCAAAGTATATAAAACATATGAAAATCTGAGTGGCTGATCAGTACTGCTCAAAGGAGATACCGTACGTGTCACCATCACGCTACAAGCCGATCAGCAAGGTATATACACCTATATCGACTCAATTCTAGGGCCTCGGATCATGGAAACAGATCAACAATGACTTCTTCAATGACGATCAGGAAGGTACCAACCGGCATTAGCTAACATAGATGAATCCTATGCATACATTATTGATGATATCAGACTCAATGCATGACAATCGACATCACGAAGCTACGAACTCGTCTATAACGCATCTTCTCCTTTGACTATTGCTATCCAAGATCGTAATCAAGACACATATCCAGACATCACGCTCTACGACAAAGAATCATGCACACTCCAAGCTACAGATATGATCAATCAAAAATTGATACCCTATAGATCATATCGTGAATCTGTACGCGACCTAGGATGATCCGTCAGACAAATCATCGAACAACAACAAGAAGGTAGTGATGAAGCCATATCATCGGTCACAGACCAAGTATCAAATATCACTCAAAACCAAGATCTTTCTTCTATCCCTTGAATGGATGCCCTCAAAGAAAAACGATCTCGTGGACAATCATTTGGTAGTACACTCTTAGGATCAAATGGGAATATCTCATTCAATCTCAATCTCAACGCATTTGATCAACAGCTCGATAGTGTCAACAAAAGTATCGACAATGCTGTACAATGACTATGCAAAGGATTTTCTCTCAACAAAAAGAGTCTCTCATGCTGAGGATTGCCTATCCCTTTCAACACAGCCTTCTTGGCTCCCGGAAACTTCAATGTCATGGGCTGTCATATCGCCAAAGATAAAGGACTTCCCGTTTTCCACTTCCCTGGTACTTTATATATTCCAACTCCTGCAGGCGCAGTACCAGTACCATTTCCTCGATGACTCAAATGACCAACAGATTCATTTTATCGACCAAGTGCATGAGCAACGACCCCACGAAATTCATATATCAGAATCTATGCGGCGCCTACTACTACTCTCGGACTATGAATAGGTGTCTGTTTTGGTCCCAATAACGTTGGACTCAATCTACCAAAACTCGCCAGAGATCTAGGAGGTAACTGTATCGTCATAGGAGCAACGCTCCCCAACAAGTGTAATGCATGAGCCGGAGTATCGGACGGATGATCTGATGACCAAGTAATCGATGATGATCGACAAGAACTAGGATCCCTGTGACAGTGTCCTGATCCTACAAATTCTTATCTCCAAGAATCATACGATGACGACACTATTGGATCGCCATTCTTGGGTATAGATCTTACCAACCTCTCTCAAGACATCCTGAATACTGCAAATAGTCCAGCATGAGACAATAGCTATCGTAGAGCTAATATAGCTCCTGGGACTTACGCAGGAATCATTAATTTTTCAATGAAACCAACAAACCCGAATGCTAATGAATCAGCAGATAGTATTCAATTACGTGGTTGAAAAACCATCACGAATCGTATTGGATTTGGTGCATCGATCAAAAAAACCATCGCAAAATGCGTGATCCAATGACGACTTGATAATCAAATCAGATACATCCTCAACAATCTCACCAATATGACTGTCGCGCTATATCTCCCTAATATCAGCGACCTCTTTCAATGATTTGACGGGATCAATCTGGAGAATCTGCAATCCCTCATGAAACAAAACCAATCAAACTTTGATCAGACACAACCAGGAGCAACAGGATCAGCTTTTAATCCTTTGAATAAATGATCCTACGACAATCTTTCCAAGAAAATCTCAAACCCCTTCGATGCACTTTCATCATTATTCAATCAAGTCCCTCTCGTGCATGTTAGCACCAAAGATATCAGCATACAAATACCTCTCATCTACAGCGAGGATATCACCAGATATTCATCCTACCTACAAACACGGCTAGCAGAGAACAATTCCAAACTCTCAGAACGATGAAGCATCATTGACGATACGTTCAAATTTTGTGGGATAGAATGATCCCTAAGTAATCCTCAATTTGCGCAAACTCTCACCCAACAACGCGAATCATTACAGCTACAGCTAGAACGTATCAAAGCTCAGTCTCGTCAATGAGTAGCAAATCTAGACCAAGATATTAATATCAAACAGGCTTGTCTAGATTTTGCTAGTAGCAACTCTTTGAAAAATCTGATCAGTTTCAATACACAGTGAGCTAACGCACTCAGAGCGGTGAGGCAAAATATAAGGGTCTTAGAACAATACAAACGTTTTCCTTTACAATTGTATGAGTGGATTCACGTCACAGATCGTTATCTGAGCGAATTATCTAGCGTAGTAGCAAATACCCTGTGAACACTCAACAATCGGCTCAAAATCAATGCACGCAGATTCGAACAATATGCAAACACCATTATTTTGATGATTGGGATCATTAAAACACGACAAATCGTCATTGATGTCTCGGTCAACCGACAACAAAAATGTAGCAAATGTAAAAACGATAATTATGACTCGTATTCTTGTAGTATGTCGTTTTTATGTCCACCATTACCTATCCTTCCTATTCCTCCATTCAAGATACCCAATATTTATCTAGATTTCTCGAGTATCAATCTCAATCTGAACATCGTATTACCTAAATTCAACTTTACACCCGTCTCTATTCCTCTCCCAAGGTTGCCAACGCTCCCCTCTCCACCTACGGTCAGACTCAATCTCCCTACCACGTCTACCAAACAATTCGGAGTCGAACCTCTCAAAGAATTAGCAAAGCTGACCATACCTGGCGTCTCATTACCAGAAATACCCGTTTTGCCATCACCTCCACAACTACCACCATTACCATCATTTATTCCTAGCGTCAATCTCCAACTTCCAGTCCTCCCACCACCACCACGTATCCCAAAAATAGCTCCCAATATTCAATCAGCCATCAACGCTTTAGATAAGCTATGAAAGATTTTTTGTATCATCAAAGGCGGTATCGGACTAGTAGGAGAAGCTACTCTCAAATCAAAAATAGAACAGCTGACCCAGAGAACACGAAACATACCATTTTTTGACCAGATGCTTACCACACGTATCCAACCACCGCTACAAGGATTTGACTATAGAATAGATGCATTTGTCAGACTTCAATATAATTTTGATGGTGTTGTAAATTTATTAGATGGTATTGCTCAGCAAGTCAATCAACGAACAAACAAACAAATCATAACACCTAGCCAGAAAACAGTCTCTGAAATCTCTGATACATTAAACAACAACCCCGTCACTAACGGAATCAACTGAGTAGGAAATCAAACAATAAATCTGAATATCCAGGGTTCAACAAACCAAGAAAAAGATCTCATAGTGAATGATACTACGAGCTATGACGAATCATTACAAGATATGACCATATGACTCCAGGCTCTCCAAAATTTCGTAACAACCAACGAAGATCATAAAGCAATTGAATCGATTCTTTCAAGTATTTCTAGACCCGTGACAATAGATATCCAAGAAGAATCGATCCAGGAAGTAAAAGACAATGTAGAAGAAATAATACAACAAAAACGTTCACTCTTGGCATGATTACCTGGTGTATCTGCTTCTTCTTCTACAGACCATTATGATGCGTTACTTACTCAGATTTCTAGCTATCAATTAGTAAGCGATGCTGATATCGATATAAAATACTCAGCCCCTCTCGTCTCTATGGACTCAGTATCTAAAGAGTATATCAATCGTCAAGACCATCCGCTCCTGACCTATCTACAAGTAAACCAATGACTGATCAATGGCTACCAAAATGCCCTTATCAAAAACAATGCATCTCAACTGAATATGAATAATGAAACATACGAAGCATCTCTAGATTACCTTTCTACGATTTCACAACGTATCGATCAAACATCTCAACGACTACAACAAGGCTATATCGATCCTATCAATAGCAACACAACATCGATCAAAAAACCAATACAGCCAACATCATCAACATCTCAAAAAGCTCTCTCACTATCCCAACATTCATGTCCTCTCACCAGCACATCCAATACATGATCATCAAGCAATATATGAAGTGCAGATTGATTACAGCTATTCGCTCAATCTAATAACGCTAACAATACTAATCAAAACACGTCATCTCAAGACACCTTCAGTCAACTCGTCAATATGACCAATAGTCTAGAAGGCGTATGGATATCTATCGACTCATGATCCAAAGTCAATGTTGTACAATCCGAATATAATAGCTCACGTATCAATGATAACTATATACTCAAAGATATATCTCGTGATACAATAAAAGATCTCATCATGCGAGACGATCAATCTATCTATCTCAAATACGGTCGCAATACCCCACAAAGAGTACCATGATCCGTCTCCGCATGACCACTAGATGCAAACTCTACATATTATCAAACAGTAACTATCAACTCTACAAACCAACTCAATCAACTACTAGATAATACTGATGGATACATCACGATCAGAGATATCCAACTCAAAATTCGAAGTACTCACTACCATGTCAAAAATTTCCGCATTAGCGGACAATCGTTTGACCGTATCACAGTCAGTTGGTCTAATAGTTCATTGCAGCAGACATGAGTAGATGGATATCTGATCAGTTATCAGCAAAGAATAGATCTCCTCAATGATCTCAATATTCACAGACCTCTACTGCCATCTGCAAACCAAACAACACGCTATATATTAGTATTACCCAAACAAAGCTCGTTAACAGGTGCGCTCATAAGTATTCCGGGGATATTAGATCAAGAACCTATCAAAGACCTACTCACAGGAACGATATCTCAAGTAGTCTATATCGATAGCTGATCACTCAACCATACCATATCGATGTCACAAATCAGTAGAGAGCGACATTATATGACTATACAGTCGCTACAACGCATCAATCAATGATCCAGAGCGACAATTTATCAACCTAGATCTCCTCGCTCTCAGCAAATCGTATGATGAATGCAAATCGATGCAGATACTCAATGACCTACTCCTGATATCCAACTACAAAGAAATCTGACCCAACAAACTATCAGCAATGGGATCTATCTAAAGTGATTGATCAATACCAATTACAATATTATCATCAATCGAGAAGACGCATGATGAGTATCATATAACCAATTGATATCAACGTGATTATCTATCAATCGTACGATATCAGGAAATACGATGATACTATCAGGTTTATTATTTACTGGTACAGCTACCTATCCTCTCTCTATATCAGCTAAAGATTTCAACGGAAACATCTCTAACCAACAAATCCAACTCATTATCGAAAAACCCAGTCTATGAATTGAGTCTATCAATAAAATTAGTAATCAGTTATTATCTATAACATCACGTCTTTCCAGTGATATAGATACGGGCTATATAGCATTCCAAAGAGAACAACAAAACAGACGAATCACACTGACTGGAACAGAAAACAGTATCAGTAAATCGTATTTTTCAGTCATTCCTGAGCAATTGACTATCACAGGATGAATTTTCACGCTATGAGATCTCATAGGATTTTGGAACCCCAACGGAGAAAAAATTGCTACACTAAATCCCAACAACGGAGATTTACGTGTTTTGTGAGGCTTTGAATCGACAACAGAAGTCAAAGTTTCTTTTGAATCAACATTTCCAACCATACAAATATGGCATTGAAATCCAGTATCCAAACAATTTGAGTTTTATCTACCTCCTGCATCTGTAATCACTGGAGCTAATGGAATACAAATATTAGATGGATCATATAGCTTGTCTGCTTTATCCAGTACAGGGCTCAATTCATATAATAATGGCTACTGTATAAAAAGTATAAAAGATTGTGAGATCTATATAAGTCCTTGAGGAGAAATATACACCCCCATTCCATACAACCAACAATACGAGGCTACGTACAGATTCGATCAAGATAACGTTGTTTATCAAATCATGAAAAAATGACAAACGCAAGCAATTGCAAACATCTCAATAATAACCAAACCGTTCAAATAGCTACAGATGTTTGAGCATACTAGTAACCAACGTGTTATATCTATTCATTCATTTTCACGTAAGTTTCATAGCACTTCACGATACGAGCAAAAATGAATATGTTATATATTGTTGGATCAGATCATCAATATTTTCAACTAAGATGCTACGATATATATTGATATCATCAATCCCCTTCTTCATCCTTAAGCCTAAGAAAAAAGATTCAATCAACACGTCATCCATATTCAAAATAACAGTTTTACTAGTATCCAAGGATGATCACAAAGTATAACGACGAAATGCTTGAGTATTAGCAAAACGTATACCTGCTATCTCAGAAGTGATTGTAATATCGTATGTCGGGTACATATTGGCAAACAATTGGTGATCAGTCAAAAAACTATGCGCAGATGTCCCGAGTCATAAATAATCACCCATTGTTCGATAGACAGTATTATGAAGAGATTCCTTACCTGATAAACAAAAGTTAGATATCTCATATCTTTGGTATCCGTGTTTCTTCAATATAGAAAGAGTGTACTCTCGTTCATCAGAAATACAATCATCAGAAATAGAGATACGATCTTTCATATGAGTCTGATGCCATCGAGCACTTCATGGCAACAATTCCAACGTATACAGAGATAAAGTATCAAAAACCTGACTTTCTAGAAAAACATTTCGATATATATCGCGATCTGTTGTATCTCCAAAAACCATAAAATCAGCATTATAAGAAATCTGACCTTTTTTATATTGAACAAGAATATCAACTAAATGATGGAGATCTCA
>JBGTAD010000019.1:0-2140 GCA_041750055.1 Candidatus Absconditabacterales bacterium
ATAGTGCAGAAAATGAATTTAATTATCCACCAAGTAATCATTAATAATTATATGCAAAACGATAAAACAAAAGAAAACTTAAAAGAAGAAATTGGTCTTTTGGAAAGACAAAATGAGGATTGGGAGAAAGAAAGACAATACCACCAAAAACAAGCTGATAACTTTCAATCATATATCGAGGATAATAATGATCAGATTGAGGAGTTTTTGGTACTGATAAATGATATTGAGAAAAAAGAACTTGATGATGATCTTGTAGCAGATAATCAAGAGAAAGCAGAGTAATGACATTATTAAAATTAATACCCTTGTCAGTGGCCATATTTGTTATCGGGGGATACATATGGCTAGTCATAAGGGCAAAAATAAATTGTAGAAAATAAATATATGACAAACATAAAATACACAAAAGAAAATTGGAGGGAAGTCTTTAGACAAAAATATGGTATGAAGATGAAAGAAATGAATCTTAATGAATATTTACTATTGAGTAAAATTGCTGATGATATAGAAAAGATTGTAGATAATGTTGCCGAAACAACGACAGAAGATATATTAAGGTATATTTACAATTATGAACTAGAACACTCTCATATAGATAATTCTTTTTGGGGTGGTATAGCTAGTAAAATTTTTGTTGATTATAAAAACATGATATATGAAATTATTAAAGAAAAATTTATAGATAAAAAATATGATAAATGATAAAGACATATTAAATGCAGTAACTTTACTGCTCATGAAATACAGAAAGGTAAAAAGCATACCAGACACCAGAGTTTTGACAGCTATGGAGATCACAGAATTTTTGGGTGGAATATGTAAAACTGTTTTAGAGCATGAGGGTATTGATAATAATAACTGGGGATTAGTATTTAAAGAAGATAATAGTGATTTTACAGAAAACTATGAGTAATATAACCCTGCGACCATATCAAAAAGAATGCGTGGACAAGATACTATGGGATATGAACATAGAGGGTAATTCGATATGCGTTGTACCCACCGGAGGGGGAAAGTCGATCATAATAGCTCATGCAATACACTCCTACGGCCAGCCTGCTTTGATCCTACAGCCGTCTAAGGAGATACTTGAACAAAACCTCGACAAGCTCATGAAGTACGTTCCTAGGGCAAATATAGGGGTATATTCAGCCTCCATGGGGGAGAAAGAGATCAAGGAATATACATTTGCCACGATTCAGAGCATATATAAGAACCCTGAACTGTTTTCTCACTTCGGACTTATCTTTATAGATGAGTGCCATGATCTGAATGTTAAGAAGATGAACAACAAAAATTCTTTTGGAATGTTTGACGGATTTTTGACAACTGTGAACGCAATAAGACAATCCAGGGGAGAAAAGAAAGTTAAAGTGATCGGCTTTAGTGCCACCCCGTATAGAATGGATACCATGTATATGGATTGGGGAAAGCCAACAGCGAGGATTGTTACAACAACAAAGCTCATAAACAGAGTGAAAGGAAACTTTTGGACAAAGATTTTATACAACATGAATATGCAAGAGTTGATTGATATGGGTTATCTATGCAAGCCAAAATACATTGACGCCTCGATTGTGAGCCATAGAGAGATACCATTGAACATAGGAAGATCAGAATTTGATTTGTCTATCGTGGAGCAATTTATGGATGCCAAGAAAGATAGAATGTTAAAAGCAGTTGAATGGGGTGAGAGAAATTCCCGGAGTGTTTTGGTGTTCTGTGTTTCGATAAAACAGGCAATGACTTTACAAAGTAAAGTAATGGGATCTGAGGTTGTAACCGGCAAGACACCAAAGAAAGAAAGGGAGAGGATTATAAATGGTTTCAAAGACCATACAATCAAAACTGTATTCAATGTTGGAGTATTGACTACAGGCTTCGATCACCCAGCACTCGATTGCATTATCCTTTTGAGGCCGACAAGAACAATCATGATGTACGTTCAGATGGTGGGTAGAGGTGTGAGAATTTTTGAGGGACAAGAACATTGTAACATTATATAGTTAGTCAAGTCTAACTTAGCGTTGCCTAACTTTTGTTTATTTGAATCTGGAGGAATTGCAGTGTTTTGCTTCTTTAAAAGAATATCTGGCGTAATTTGTTCATTAGTATTAATTGTAATGTTTGTTATCTC
>JBGTAD010000020.1:0-5929 GCA_041750055.1 Candidatus Absconditabacterales bacterium
AGGCTTATCACAGAGAAATGCCTTGTTTCTATAGTAATTACTGAGTTATATGTACTATGTAGATCAAAAAAATCACTTTGTTTTTCACAAAACGGTCCGCCTGTCGGCGGACTGTTTAGTTAGCGAGTTGGACAGCAATGACTCTTTTTTTGATTGTGTTTGATTGTTCTTGTATTTTGCTGGGTACATGGTTACATCTGTATCAGATTTTATATTTTTTGATATATGATCAGCTATGAAACAGTATCATCTTGCTTCTATCTTGGGAGTCACTCTACTCATCCTGGTGTCTGCAGGTATCAATCAGTATAATCAGCACAGTCTTGAAAGACGCATACACGAACTAGAAAAATCACGTGCGTGATGATCTATGAGTAACAATATAGCCACGACTATATCACAATGAGCATTTGGATGAATACTCGGCTCCAATTCTTGATGACTAGAAAGCGTCCAACAACAACTCATGGATGTCATAGAGACCAATAAAAAAAGTGTCGTAAGTATTATCCAGCGTAGAGATTTGATTATCTCCAGAGGAGACCCATTTGGTCAGCGTATCGTACGTGAACGCAGATCTGCAAAGGTCTGAGGATGATCAGGCATCATCACGACGAGCGGTGGTCTGATTATCACTAACAAACACGTTGTCTCTGATCTTAATTCGCAATATACTGTAGTCTTGTATGACGGCACGATGTTAGACGTACAAAACATCCGACTCGATCCGATTCTCGATCTAGCTGTGATACAAATACAAGCTACAACAGACTGATCTCAAGAACTCACTCCTGCGAATTTTATGCCGATGTGAGACATGACAAAAGTATGACAAATCGTGATAGCAATAGGTAACGCACTCGCAGAATACGAAAATTCTGCCACACGATGAATCATTTCAGCCAAACAAAGACAATTAGAAAGTGATGGTGAAAGCGTATATGTATGACTCTTGCAGACCGATACTACCATCAATCCAGGAAATAGTGGAGGACCTCTGATCAATATCTATGGGCAAATCATATGAATGAATACTGCTATGAGCGCAGAATGAGATGGCATTGGATTCGCTATCCCTTTGAGTGATATACTTGTCAAGACGATGATAGAGAGCATCAACAACAATCAACAATTGGTCAGGCCTTTTTTAGGAGTCAACTATGTAGATCTCTCTAACCATATCTCCAAACAATTCTGAGCTAAAAGCTCGTACTGAGCATTAATATTGGAAGTTTGATCAGATACTCCAGCAAGCCGTGCGTGACTACTCTCTTGAGACATCATCATATCTATCAATAATACCAGACTAGACAGACAATATCCACTCCTGTACGAACTGTATACGCACCAAGCACAATCTACAATCGCATTGGATGTCCTGAGGGATGATCGCACGATACAGATTCCTGTGACATTAGGTCGTGTACGCTAACTATTGATCCGTTGAGTGTTGAGTAAGACGCATCATTCGACTATATTTATCTGTGAATTCCTACCATGACATTATCGATCAGCGCCATAGTGACGATACTCATAGCAATATGCTGCATCGTGTTGGCATATTATTTTGGTATCTTGGATAAGCCTGGAGCAGATATTCAACCGCCACGTCGTCCAGTCCCGACATTACAAGGGATAGGTATTATTGTCAGCTTTTTCATTATTGTTGGATTAGTATTTCCTGAATACTATGCTTTAGATGCATTTCAGGCTATAGTGATAGGATGAGTCATCATACTACTCTTTACGACTATTGATGAGTGATGTTTTTTGTATCCCAGTCTCAAACAAACGCGACGAGCCATCTTCTCGTATCCGCGAGCTAGACTATGTATGATGATACTCATTTCTACGATTGCATATGCTCGGGGTTGAGTGATGTTTGATGAAATATCCGTATGATGATATATCGTATACTTCCCATCACGACTCAGCCTGATCGTTACACTCATGTGGTTTGTACTATCTATCAATGCAGTGAACTGGATCGATGGAATAAATGGTATCTCTACGGGTATTAGTAGCATCGGATTTTTGACGATCTATCTACTCATCTCACGAATCGTGATTCCTCTATATGCAGTCATCGAGCCCGAAGTCATCATGGCTCAGCAACTCAGCGGTATATTATTTATCATTAGTCTGGTATATGCGTATATCGAACGAAAACCATTTGCTTTGGTGAGAGATGTGGGGGTCATGTTCTTATGATTTATGCTCGCATATCTGTCATTACTAGGATGATGAAAAATTGGTATTATGATCGTAGCATTAGCACTGGTCATCTTTGATGCGGCTTGGGTCATCATCAACAGAATCGTCATCATGCGCAAAAACCCGCTCAAAGGAGATTATACTCATTTGCATCACAGACTACTCAGGCTGGGGCGATCAAGATCTGAAGTCAGAGTCTTTGTGCGAGGATGGTCAGTATTTTTGATGATTATTATGTTATTACAATGATCCCAGACGATGAACAAGTTCATCATATTTGTCGTCATGGCATGTATGTTTTTTGGTGTTAATATCTATCTGTTTTGGATCAGAAAACTACCATACGAGCTTCTCAAAAAAAAGTCATAAATACGACCTATATACTCTGATGACATACGCATCTCAAGGCATCTAAAAAAACAAAAAATCTGACCAGTATATCGATCAGATTTATGTTTCTTTGAAATATATTATAGCTGATTATAGGCTTATATTTACATCTTCATTAGAAATATTCGACTCCGATTCTGGCACCATGACTTCGCTCAGAGAAGGGATATAGAAAGGATTGGATCCCATCTCGTAGAGTTTGTAATAGATAACATCTCGGATCGATGTGCATAATGGCATTACCGTATATCCACAGATGGCAGGAATGAGCATGAGAACATACTGCTGGTCGCTGATTGTTCAGGTATCATACAATGCTGCTACCATACCATAGATTACAACACACACCATCAATCCTATCATACTCCCAATCAAAGCAGATCATGCATAGTTAGGGTTTTTACTTGTCTCAATCAATACTGATGACATAAAAATAGAAAATACAACATGAAACGCCAACACATAAAAAAGTCTATCTGGCGCTCAGGCAGCGTTGAATATCATATACAAAGGAACCAAAACCATAAACAATAATACATTACTCCATAGAATCAATATCATCATCTTGGATACATCGTAATATGTCCTACCAAACAACAGGCTATACGCAGCCGCTACGGTGATATTCCCCACGAACGTACTCAAAAATGCGATCAAAACAAGAACCAGAGGCAAGAGAGGATTTACGACAAACTGCTCTCATCATAGTAGAGCCACGATCATAAAGATCACAAAAGAAATAATCATTCCAATTACCAAACCTATAAATGTCTTACCAGCAATATTTCGACCACTCATGTCTGATGGCTCAATAAAGAGATTTGTAACTCACTGTGAATCCATACCTTTGATATAATAATGATAAAAAACAAAAAACTGAAACACCATATCATATAAATTGTTATACATCTTTTTCTCTCTTTTGCAAATAATGAATATTTTGACTTGATTTTGTTTCATTGTTTGTTATACGTTATCATTAATCGACTTTATGAAAAACAAATAAACAACAGTTAGCGCAAGCCAACTCGTTTTCTGTTCTCGTAAGTTTTGTATTATCTTTGCATTATCATTTACTACCTGTCTGTCATTCAAATTATGGTAACGATGAATCAACTCATCAAGTATGGAAGAAAGAAGAAGAAATATAAATCTAAAGCGCCAGCGCTCCAATTTGGTATCAACAAGCTGAAATCCAATAAAAAAATATTGATCTCGTCACCATTCAAAAGATGAGTGTGTCTCAAGGTAACAATTGCTAAGCCTAAAAAACCAAACTCTGCACAAAGAAAAATAGCAAAAGTAAGGTTATCTAACGGAATGGAAGTGATTGCATATATTCCAGGAGAAAAAATGACTCTCCAGGAGCATAGTGTAGTACTCGTAAAATGAGGTAGAGTAAAAGATCTTCCGTGAGTAAAGTATCATATCATGAGAGGTAAATACGATGCGAATCCAGTAGATGCAAGAAGACAATGAAGATCATTATATGGAACCAAGAGACCTAAAGCGAAAAAATAGTCTCATACAAAACGAGGTATGCTAAATTCGTTGTCTAGTGTATGTCATATTCGCTAAAAATGCTATCAATTAAAAGTGCTTGGGTGATGGGATCAAACGTACTACTAGTTTGCGTCATCTATAGTATCATAACATATTAGAAAACATAAAATATTTACAACATGTATAGGGTATTCAATAATTTTAATTCATTGTGCTAATTATATTTGATGATAACAAAAACGCTACTCAAAAAAAGAAATGTGGTCATATTGCCTCATACTGATATGAAAACTGAAAAAATCATCAATTATATCATGAAAGAGGGTAAAAAGACTATAGCGAGAAAAATATATGAAAAAGCAATGGATGAAATAAGAAACCAATGACACGCTACTCCAGGAACTGTAGTCGATACAGCTATTGAAAACGCATCACCTCAGATCATGGTCAAATCCAAAAGAATTTGATGATCTGTGTATTCTATACCTCTAGAAGTAAAGCCTGAAAAAAAATTCTATTTTGCTATCAAGCGAATGCTCGATGCAGCCAAAGGGAAGAAATGAAAGCCTATGTATAAGAAACTTGCAGAAGAAATACTTGCATCGTATACAAACACAGGATCAGCTATCAAGAAAAAAGAAGAAGTCCATAAAATGGCAGAAGCTAATAAAGCATATTCATATATGGCAAAATATGTAAAATAGCATGCTAGAAAAACTACTAAAGCATATGACCTTATATCATTTTATGACCAAATCATAGAAATCCATGAAACCAACAACCTCACCATACAAACATATATTCTACAACCTCAATGTGGTAAGAAAAAAATCAGGAGACAAATATAAAAAAGCTCTTGAATGGCATTCGTTGGTACAAAAAAAAGCTCTCGATCCAATGATGAAAAAACGAGCAGATAAAACGATCAAAAAAGTAGCAGCTAGACTCAAGCTATATGGTATCACCAAAAAAATGGTAGACGAATATATGAATAAAAGAAACCCAAGTATAGCACATGAACAGGTAAAAAAACCAACAAAGAAAGTACCAACTAAAAAGAAGCAGGTAGATTAAGAACATACGAATTTGTTGTATAAAAAACAAACTTTATTACTATTCCTGGAATCATCGCAGATGACAAGACTTAGAACTAATGCCAAAAAAAAACTCAACAAAGCTCTCGTGAGAATTGAGAAAGTGGTAATCATGGAAGTAAGGAAATCTATAGAACAACAGAAAAAATGGAAAGCAAAAATCATGAGTAATAGACCTACTATAGTACCAGTAGTAGTACCAGTAAAATAACAGTTTTATGATGCTGACTTTTGTAATATAATGAATTTTCAAAGACTCAAAGCAATCTATGATCTCAAATGAATGAGCGCGCTTCCGATCAAAACTGGTCACTATTTAGAATTGCATGAAATAGTGCCGCAATGAGACGGAACGAGAATATCTAGATTCAAATGACTTGTGATCAAGGTGCAAAACCCCCAAAGTCCTACCGGAACTTTTACTATCAGATGAACTACGGCTGTATGACGTGTTACTCTAGAAAGAGTTTTTCCTCTAGGATATCACAATTTTGATAAAGTTATAGTTTTGGATTCGTATAAAATAAGAAAATCTAAACTATACTATATCAGAGATAAAGTAGGAAAAGATGCTAGAATGAAAAGCATACTAAAATCATCCGAAAGAGAAAAAGTTATATACGATGCAAAAGCATTGAAAGCAATCCAAGAAGAGAAAAATCAAAAAACGTGATCAGAAGTGTTGTAAGCAACACCATATCTTCATTAATCATATATTTATTTTCCAT
>JBGTAD010000021.1:0-4178 GCA_041750055.1 Candidatus Absconditabacterales bacterium
ACCAACAAACATACCTATACAATACAAGTAGAAAAATGAACAGCACACTATCCTGACGAAGTATATCATGCAGCGACATGAGTACAACGATGAGACCTCTCGAATGATCCTATAGGTATCATAGAACATGCGATTAATTCATTTGGTATCAAATACGGTAATACAAACAATCTCGATCGATGAATACAACAAAGAATAGATACATACAATAAAGATATAGAATCATATAACATGACCAATTTCCTAATCCAACTACATGATACAAGAAATGAAATCGTAAAAAAAATCAAAGAAGTACCATGAATGATAGAGCCGATAAGCAAACGAAACGAATACGTCCAAAGAGTACTCCCATCCCAAATGCCTACAATCAAAATGGATCAATAATAACAACTCACTATCTCCACACCCATTTCGGTCAGATTTGGGTTTTTTTGATACAAAAGAGATATTATACAGATAAGTCAATATTGTATTGATTTTGGGGGTGTGAAGTCATATATACTGTGAGTTGTTTTATCACATCTCATCATCATCTCATGTCTTACCTCGTCACGATCACCCCAGACAATATTCAAAAAATAGAAGACAAAATTAAAGAAATAAATACAGTAACATTAGAAGCAGTACCAGGAAATGGCAAGAAAAGAAAAGAACACATAGAAAATAACCAACGAGTTACACAGCATCTGATAGTGATACTAGGAGCAAATTGAGATATTACATGTGTTGATAGTGCAAAAATAGGCAAAAAGCAAACGCGTAACTCTCTTGACATACAACAATATACAGACAATGAGCTCATGGTGCTAGCAGTAAATCCTACTTTCGAATCTAAAAACGCAAACAATGAATATGGAATTGATCTGATACCACTAAATATCACAACAGATGAAGATATATTAGGATGACTAGAGAAATTCACAAAATGATCGGTAACGATAGAATGCACAAATCGTGCGAATCTTATATGATTAGTCGAAGAAGAAATCAAACAAGCATTAAAACAATAAGTAGATCTCTTGCATTTACACGAAGAGACAAAAAAACAAACTCACTATAGTGATATCATAGTGATTTTATGATCTTAAAAACTAGAATTTGTTGAGTAGTTATACTGAACCGCCAAAGAAATCTGGTATAGTATTTCTTTGGACGATTCAGTTATGCAAAGCTAGTTGAGAAACGTATATTCCAAGCGGAGCGTAGGAATATCAGATTTCAAAAGAAGTTTGGTATACTATTTTCTCAGTGCTCTTACTTGTTGTAGTATGATTTGATATTTCGCCACAATTTTAGCAAAAACTTGTTCTATTTTATCCAACGATAAGGTTCACAAATAATTATCTTGAGTAAACAAACTCTTATCAAAAGGGATAGACTTAGATATCTTGATATAACTAGTCTCTGGTAATCATCCATCGACGAAATCAGATTCAGAAATCTCAACAGTATCTAAACCTGGTTTGGTGGTGATATACAACACCTCAAAATCTTCATCCTCTTCTATCACAATAGCTGTTGGTCTGCGTTTGAGATGACTCGCATCAGTAAAGGGGTAATCCAATACATACAGTTTACCTATGTTGTGTAGATTCATAGTAAGACTGATCCAAAGAACTAAAACGACGAGTATAAAGCTTCTTCGCTTTAGTAATAATACTTTCTCGATCAGTATGCAGTCATTCTTCTTCTGCATCCAAGCGCGACAGATACGTATATCATGGGAGGTATTTGAGATTCTTTTGTTCTATCTGGACATCATGCTGTATGGTTGTCTGCTTCATAAGTATACATGATGATAATGTAAAACTAACTATTGTATAATAATCTAGATAAGACTAAAATGCAACACAATCTCTTCTTGAATTCATTCCCTCAAGTCACTATGTCAACATATCATAGTGATTTTATGTTTTGATCGTTCGTCTGTCATGTCCAAACAATTCTACATCACCACCCCCATCTACTATGCCAACGCCAAAGTACAATTTGGGAATATGTATACGGCATTGATCGCTGATGTCTACGCCAGGACCTACAGACTACTGGGATACGATGTAGTATTCGGGACCGGTACAGATGAAAACGGTCAAAAAATGCTCCAAGTCGCCCAGAGTCAAGGCAAAGACGTCATGACATTCTTGGATGAGATCGTAGCTATCGATCAGCAAGTGATGCAAGTATGTCAAATATCATATACGGATTTCATCAGGACCAGTGAACCCAGGCACCATCGCCTCGTACAATATATCTTACAAAAGACGTATGAAAACGCAGACATCTACCAATGAGAGTACCAAGGACTGTACTGTGTAGGATGCGAAGCATTCAAGAAAGAATCTGATTTAATACGTATTTCCCATGATAAGGGGGGTGCTGACGAAGGAAGCGGAGGGTTTGTGCTGGTCTGTCCGGATCACCTCACGCCTCCAGAGCAGATCCAAGAAAAAAACCGATTCTTCCGTCTATCCAAATATCAAGAAAAACTGACCCAGTATTTTGCTCAGCATCCAGATTTCTTGGTACCACAATACCGCTATAATGAGGTACTTTCATTCGTACAGTCAGGGTTGGAAGATTTTTCGATCTCCAGACAGGGGAGTACCTTTGGGATACCTATTCCTCGAGATCCCGATAGTATCACCTATATCCGATATGATGCTCTGCTCAACTACCTCACCATGATGGTAGAGAGTCGAGATGAATCCGGAACACCTATATTCAAATCACATGCATCCGTAATGCATCATACTCTGGGCAAAGATATCTCCAGATTTCATGCTGTCTATCGAGTAGCAATGCTCATGGCAGCAGGATTAGAAGAATATCTACCCAGACAAGAATACATCGGGTGATTTTTCACCGTCAATGGCCAAAAAATGTCTAAGTCATTGGGGAATATGATCTACGCAGACGACCTATGTCAGCAGACAGACAGAGATGCTGTGATGCTATACATGTTGTATGATATCGCGCAGGGAGCTGATGGAGATTTTTCGGAGCTGAGATTTGGTGAGATGTATCAGACCATGCTCATCGGATGACGAGGCAATCTGGTCAATAGAGTCATCACCATGAGTGCCAAGAACACGATCACCACCGCATCTTACAACGATCATACTGCAGCCATATTAGACGATCTCATCACACAGCTCAATCTCCAAGACAATCCTTTTATCAAGATGATACAACACTGACGAGATAACACGTACCGGACACAAATGCTCTCGCAAGCGACACTCCAGTCCGTAGTCAGGTCTCGATACGAACTCGTACAACTGGGTAACAAACTCATGGATACACTTACACCTTGGATCAAGCTCAAAAACCCTGACACTCATGAGCAAGGCCTATCAGATTTATCTTTTCTGGTATGGTATATCTCCAAAGTAGCAATCGTCAGCTCACCATTCTTGGTCAATGGACGATCCAGATTCTCTGATATGATAGGCAATGATCAGATCGCGAGCATCTCCACTACAGATATCACAGCACAGATTCAGGATATTTTTGATACCAAATCATTCGAAGTCAATATGACACCCACCATCATGTATCGTCCCCAAGACGCATAATCAGCAATAAAAAGCCAATGAGTTGAAAAAAACAGCAAATTCATTATATTCATGGTAATTGTAGACTATGATGCACGATGATAGTCTCACCAATTCTTTTCAGATACTGGACTTCGACATATGACGATCTATTACGAATATACCTACCAACAGAGCCACAGCTTTGAAATAACGAAACAACGCAACCAACAGTTTGTGCATTTCACGTTATATCAAGATCTAGAAAAACTCTGTGATTATATCCACAAATCCAATGATACTGATCACGTCCTACTTTTGGACGAATCGAGATTCGATCTCTTTCAGTATGACTGTATGCGAGAATGAGAGCGTGCATTTACTATCGAAGATCTCAATCGTAGTATCATCGACAAACAAGACCATATCAAACATCAACACCGTCCCCAGAGTATGCTACAATATCATACCATCAATTCTATCTATCATAACGGAGAACAAGCAGCTCATCTGATAGGACATCGTGGAGTATTGTTGCGAAAGCTGACCTTTGTGTATATCAAACAATCGGTCATGACGACTCTACGCAAACATCTCCCCAAAGAGATACTCCAACACATCAATATACACCCTCAGACACTC
>JBGTAD010000022.1:0-2447 GCA_041750055.1 Candidatus Absconditabacterales bacterium
AGTAGAAAACCCACCCTCCCCTCCCTTTTGTCAGGAAGGAGTTACGAATATCGCTTTAGTTTGTATGATGACTGATCATGGACGATAGTGTTCCATATATAGCTTATAATACTTCTTTGGTCACAGAAGCGAGAATGATGAGAAAAAACCCTACAGCAAGTGAGAAAAGACTACGATTTGAGTATTTGAGATCTAGACCATGAGGATATAAACGAACAAGACAAAAACCACTATGACCATTTATCGTAGATTTTTATTGCTCCACCTTACGTATTGCGCTAGAAATTGATGGATGATATCATACAAACCAAGATCAACAAGCCTACGATAGACACAGAGATCATGAATTATATAAGCTTGGAGTGAGGGTTATTAGATATACGAATGAAGAAGTTGACCAATGTTTACAAGATGTGATTACAGATATTGAAACATATTGTGTAAATAACTCGTGAGTAACTCTCCAGCCTCCCTGATAAGGGAGGGGGACCGCTTGCGGTGGAGGGTTCCTGATAAGGGAAGAACCCGAAGTGTGGAGGGGGCCAGATAAGGGAGCGGTAAAGAGAGGAGTATTTTAATATATCAACAAAAAAGTCATACCTAGTAAAAAACTAAGCAGAGAGCAGTTAACAGGTCCTTTACCTTACTTGTACTAGGTAAGCCATGAAGTGGGTAGTCCTATACAAGCGACAAGAACATGCCAAACTTTGATTATTGTTTGTCCAAAAGCATCACACATGTAGGGAATAACGTTATTGAGAAATAGTACGTCAACCAACCAAACATAAGTAATATCAAATGTTTCCTGATGAGATCTGACTTATCTAGCTAGGTTCGTGCTAAAGTTTCGTGATTATTAGTATAGAGGGTTGTTATCAAATAATATGAGAGCGCAATTATGTATAGAGATCTTGTTGTTTTATTTTGTTTTCTTCTATTGTATAAATGTCCAATACTGTCATCCATCGCGATGGATCCATCGAACCATTTCAGACCGAAAAAATCATCAGAGCAATCCAGGATATCGTGGATGGGGTCAGACTTGATGATCCTTTTGTAGCAGTCTTTCGTATTATCAAAAACTTCGAGCTCAAGCTTCCTGATCAAATCAGAACCGAAGATATCGATGAGTTGCTCCTCAAAGCTATAGAGCCACTCATTGCAGAAGATCCTATGTACGATACCATAGCGACTCGTCAGCTTGCCAAGATCATCAATAGGAGTATCACGGGTAGATTTCATTCGTTCGCTGAGTATATTCAATATTCTATCTCACAACAGCTCTTGGACCCTAGACTTGGACAATTTGATCTCGGACAGCTCGAGCTGAGTATCAACTATGAATATGACAATCTCTTCAATTATTTTGGACTAGCTACAGTCAAAGATAGATATCTGTCTCGTGATCGTGATAAGCAAATCATCGAACAACCCCAGTGGATGTGGATGAGGATAGCAATGGGTTTGAGTTTGCCAGAAGTAGACAAAGAATCTTTTGCTCTAGATATTTATCACAAGATGTGACAACTCAAGTATCTGCACTCTACTCCGACATTATATAATTCTGGTATGCCATTTAGTCAGCTTTCGAGTTGTTATATCAATGTCATAGGAGATAGTATGGATGTCATCATGGACAAAGCCAAAGAGACAGCAATGTTTGCAAAATATGCTGGTGGGGTCTGATCGAGTGTGACCAAGTTGCGTGCATCTGGTAGCCATATCAAATCCATCAATGCAAAATCAAGCTGACCAATCCCCTTCATCAAGATCTTCGATACCGTGATTAATGGTATCATGCAAGGATGACGTCGTCGTAGTTCACAAGTCATCTACATGGAGCCTCGACATTATAATATCCATGATTTTCTTGATCTAAGAGAAACAAACGGATCTGATTATCTGCGTACTCGTAGTCTGAATACAGCGCTCTGGATACCAGATGAATTCATGGCACGTGTAGAGCGTGATGAAGATTGGTATCTCTTTGATCCTGCAGAATGCCCAGAGTTGACGCAGACTCGAGGTCCAGAATGGAGCAAACGATACGAACACTATATTGATCTAGCCCAGATGAATCAGGTCAAGCTTTTCAAACATCTCAAAGCCAAAGAGTTGTATCGCGAGTGTCTCATTAGACTCGCGAAGACGGGTAATTATCGAGTAAATTTCAAAGATCGTCATAATGAAAAGAACCAAGCAATGAGCTATAGTATGATTCATTCATCCAATCTTTGTACAGAGATTTCTATACCCAATAGCGAAGAAAGTACAGCAGTCTGTACGCTTGCATCCATCAATTTGGTCAAATTTTTCAAAGGAAAAGAACTCTGATACGAACATGTTCGTCTCTTGTCTTTACACGAAAAGCTTGCTTTGATCGATCGAGATGACATGAAATCAGTCATACATACAGCTATTAGAGCCTTGGATAATATTATTGAAGT
>JBGTAD010000023.1:0-3084 GCA_041750055.1 Candidatus Absconditabacterales bacterium
GGAGTACTCAATAGATTCACATACGATATCAAACACGGCGAACGTCTGGGGATTATTGGGCCCAACGGAGTAGGAAAGTCGACCTTCATGAATATCATCGCTGGTATAGAATCCCACGATAGCTGATCTATTGAATACGGACCCAAGGTCAAAATCGGCTATTATCAGCAACAAGAGCTAATAACCAAAACTGACACTACTGTCTTGGACGCAGTCAAACAAGTCGCAGAAGTCGTCACCATTGGCAAGAATATCAAAATCACTGCCTCTCAGCTATTAGAGCGTTTTTTGTTCAATCCTACTATCCAACAATCCCGCGTATCCAGTCTCAGCGGCGGAGAAAAAAGACGTCTCCATCTCCTCATGGTCTTGATAGAAAACCCCAACGTCCTCATCCTTGATGAGCCGACCAATGATCTAGATCTGGTGACCTTGAATGTCTTGGAGCAATTCTTACTGTCATATACAGGCTGTCTGATTATCATCTCTCATGATAGATTTTTCATGGACAAACTCGTCGAGCATCTGTTTGTCTACACATGAGGCTGAGCGATCCAAGATTTTTGGTGAACATATACCGAATACAAACTCTCACTACTATGATCATCACAGAAATCATCAATATCCAAAGAACCTAAAAAGAAATCTGAATCTACATCACTCATCAATAAGATCTCCCAAATACCCATACCCGAGACCAAGAGCAACAATAAAAAACTCTCCTACAACGAACAACGTGAATTCGAAAGTTTATGAAAAGAAATCCAACAGCTCGAACACAGAAAAGAAGAAATAAATCTGATGTTTCAACAGACTGAAATCGATCACAACACTCTCAAAGAACTCGGTAAAGAACTCAATCTCCTGATCACATCACTAGACATCAAAGAATCCAGACGATTTGAGCTATTAGAGAGAGAGTAAAAAACAATTACCTTCTACCTGTTACTTTTTACCTGTTACCCAGTACTCATGAATATATCGTCTCCTTGAGACATCATCATCTATCAAGCAGCCAACGGAGCTATCGAGCTCAAAGGCGATGGAGATAAACAAACTATTTGGGCAAATCGTATGCAAATGGCTCAAATTTTTGGAGTCAATACTCAAGCGATTTCCAAACATATTCAAAATATTTATCAAGAAGGAGAGTTAACCAAAGAACCAACTAGTTCCAAAATGGAACTAGTTCAAAACGAAGCAGGGAGAACCGTAACAAGAAAGGTTGATTATTATAATCTGGATATATTGATTGCTGTGGGATATCGTATCAATTCTGTCACGGGTACCAAATTCCGTCAACGAGCAACCCAAACGCTCAGACAACACATCACCGAATGATTTACCATCAATCCTACGAGAATACAACAAAACTATCAACTCTTCCTCCAAGCAGTCCAAGACGTCAAGACATTAGCACATAACGCTCCAGTCTCTCCTGACGACATCTTGGAGCTGATCAAAGTGTTTGGTCAGACTTGGTTTTCTTTGGATGCGTTTGATACCAATCAGTTCCAGGAGATCGAACATAGTGCCCAAACCATCACCATACACGCACAAGATCTCTACCAAGGCATCCTCATACTCAAACAAGAATTGATTTCAAAAGGTGAAGCATCAGATCTCTTTGCACAAGAAAAAAGAACAGGAAATCTGGAAGGCATTGTATGAAACATTTTCCAGTCAGCGTTTGGTGCAGATTCATATCCTACCATCCAAAGCAAATCTGCACATCTCCTGTATTTCATAGTCAAGAATCATCCCTTCACTGATGGTAACAAAAGAAGTGGCGCCTTTTCATTTGTCTGGCTATTACAAAAATCAGGGATCGACTTCCGTCATGCTATCACTCCACAAGCACTCACTGCAATGACCTTACTCATTGCTACCAGCGACCCCAAAGACAAACAAAGAATAATTGATCTGGTCGTATTATTACTCTCCGGTAGCGCATAATCAGTCAGATTTTCTTTCTTTGTGTTTGTATCTATTAATTCGCAGTTCGTCATACGCCTTTCGTAATGTATTCTTTACCTGTTACTTTCTACTATCATATGAACTCTGCTGTATTTATCACGAGTGCTCCAGATCTAGAGCACTGTCCGACCTCCTCACTCCCAGAGATAGCTGTCATCGGCAGATCCAACGTCGGTAAGTCTTCGCTCATCAATATGCTCACCGGGATCAAAGGTCTCGCAAAGACTTCCGGCAGGCCGGGCAAGACTGAGCTGATCAATTATTTCCTCATCGATGAACGCTGGCATCTGGTGGATCTTCCGGGATATGGATACGCCAAACAATGACGAGAAAAAAGACAATTCTGGCTCACCAATCTGATCCAATATCTCTCCAAAAGAGAACAGCTCTGCACAATCCTCGTGCTCATCGATAGCAGTATTCCCGCTCAAAAAAACGACCTGTCCTTTATCAGTTCGTTACAAAAAGCTAACCTACCCTACAGCATCATCATGACCAAATCTGACAGAATATCACGTAATCTACTCAAACAACACATCCAAGAATTCGGAACCCTCATCACGGCTGGATGAAAAGCACATCCTACTATCATCTCCTGCTCCAATACCAAACAGCACGGGAGAGACGATATTCTCGATCATATCAACGACATCATCCAAGAATCAGAATCAGAGTCAGAATCAGAGTCAGAGTCAGAGTCAGAAGCCATACCGTGAGTATAGCCGATTAGAAGAAAAGAAAAAAGGGCCGCAGGGCTAAGCCCTCCCCGCATTTGCGGCGAGTGTAACGAGCCGCTTAGTTATATTATACTAAACCGCCAAAGAAATCTGGTATATTGTTTCTTTGGATGATTCAGTTATACACTACTAGTTGAGAAACTTATGTTCCAAGCGGAGCGTAGGAATATCAGATTTTGAAAGAAGTTTGGTATCAAAATCATATATCGAATACCAAAAAACACAATCATATCATTGCTGTCCAACTCAAATAGGTCAAAAACCAAGAAACCCAGCGCTAGCGCTGGGTTTCTTTCAACTGCTCTTTAATTGGACAGCTGAATTGATATAGGTCAATTACCATATTTACCCTATCAACAAAAAGATGTCT
>JBGTAD010000024.1:0-8422 GCA_041750055.1 Candidatus Absconditabacterales bacterium
GGCTTATCACAGAGAAATGCCTTGTTTCTATAGTAATTACTGAGTTATATGTACTATGTAGATCAAAAAAATCACTTTGTTTTTCACAAAACGGTCCGCCTGTCGGCGGACTGTTTAGTTAGCGAGTTGGACAGCAATGAAGATAATTATATCTTTCATTAGCATTCTGATTATTGATTGCACTTAATAATTCGTACTCACTTTTTTCCTGTCAAGATATCAAAGGAGCAAAACACTTTGCAAACACCATTGGGTTTTGACACAAATCTTTGAGAAACGAATCGAACACAGGATTCTCTAGTATCGATACGATCATCTCATTCGACATCTTTTGTTGGTGTGCAAGAATTCCGGATTTCATTTCTCTATATGCCTGGTGGACAGCATTTTTATTACCACCTATGTCGATTTCATCTTGGTTTGAGTATACTTCCTGCTGACCCCAAGTCAAAAGCTCCTTCATCTGTTGAGTCTTATGAGCAACAGCCTCATCCAAAGAATTCCTTTTTTCAGAAAAATCATCCAACAATCCCTCATAATCAGTAGCATTCTGTTGATAGAGCAAACCTAGTAATGTCTGAATTAAAGAATACTCTTTTTTATGTAAGATTTTATTCAGTTTATTATAGGTGTCATAGTCCAAATTGGGATTGGTGAGATCTGTTTGTTCTTTTAGAGACAAAGGTTTTCATAAAAAATTATTCCATAGGTCATCATCACTTTTCAAAATCGGATTTCAGAATGCGTTGCTATCAATATATTTTGATTCTTTTTCATCAAAAAATGTACCTCGTTGTTTAGGATATTTTTTTTTGATAGTCTTCAAAAAATCAGAAGAACTCTTTTCTTCTAATATATCTGCTAACCTAGTAGTAATACCAGCTATCTGTTTTGATTTACGTGCTATATATGCCTTTGTCTGATCAATCGTATCTCAAATCTGTTGTAGATCACTTTTATCAGAAGTATTATCGGATGTATCTCTCATAACAATAAAGGAAAATAGTAAATAGTAAAAACAGTATAGCGATTTCATACAAAAAGTCAATATTTTACAAACAATGTTTTACAAACAAATCCTAATCTAACAATCCCTTCTTCTGCAATTGCTTCACCAATCTATCGTCCATGACATTCTCTTTGATATCGATAGTCTTTTTGTTATCTTGCGATCTCCATCTCTTGATCATGACGTCTTGTGGATCGATACGTGCATAGTTCAGCTGAAATTTCTTGGGAGTATCTAAGATATATGTCTTGAGCATCTTCGACAAGAAATGCACCAGATTCATCTCCGAAATCTCAAAAAATGCTACTACAATAAAGATCAAAAAAATCGGAACCGCCAAGATAATACCCATGACTCTACTACCTGATGCATCTGCCACTCTTTGGAATACAAACATCGCAAACCCCACTCCCATCGCTACCAAAAAAAGCTGAGTGATCGAGATAGTGATCGGTCAGAGTTGAAAATTGATATTGAGAAATCATTTTTGGATATTCCTGGGAAAGACGACTTTCATGATGTATGGACACATATCAAATACAAGATACTCCATATACTATACTCATTTATATCGTGTCTGCAAATTTTGGGGAGAGAATATGAGATAATTCTTATCTACTACGAAATGCAATCCCCTCCTGAATACACTCAAACATACGATCAATATCCTGAATATCATTGTACAATCCTAGACTCATCCTGATAGATCCAAGAATACCGAGATGATGTCGAAATGGATGCGTACAATGCCCTCCAGCTCTCACACAGATATCGTGCTGTGCAAATCGGTCTGCCCACCGTGCATGTTGAGGATGATCTTGGATCACAAAAGAAAAAACTCATGCCCTATTATCAGATCCCGTAGACCCAATCAGCTGTATCTGATCAGCATAATGAGCAAATCTCTCCAGCGTATAATCAATTAAAGGTTTATCATGTTGCTGCATTGCTTCGTATCCACCGATCTGATTGATATAATGGACTGCTGCTCATAGACTCACTGCTCCAATGATATCGGGTGTTCATGGCTCCATCGCACTCATCCCCGAGACAAAACGGTGATCGCTCGTTGTCACATCTTCAATAATCCCTCCTCCTCACCAGACTGGTGTTAGATTTTTATATTTTGGATGAAATATCACCGCACCGATACCCGTATATGCCATCATTTTGTGTCACGTCATGACCGCAGCATCCAATCCCAACTTATCAAAACGCAACGGCATATGCTGTATTGATTGAGAAGCATCGACTACTAGCATCGTATCATCACGCAATACAGCCTTCAATGCTTCCAGATCCACGATACTTCCTGTGACATTCGAGATATGACCACATACTACCAGTTTGACCTGACTAGTATATTTGGCCATCAGATCATCCATATCCAGACGATAATCCTGATCCAAATCTACAAAGCGGATCGTGAGATCATATTGCTGAGCGACCATCTGAAATGGCACGATAGTAGCATGATGTTCGCTGATAGGCATGAGTATTTCATCTCAGCTCTTGAGCAATCCATTCGTCACAAACAACTGTGCTATCATATTAAATCCCATGGTTGCATTCGACACATATGCAATCTGCGAAGCCTGAGTCCCGACCAATTCTGCTAGAAGTTGCTTGGAGTGCTCATACGCATCCTCAGCACGTTCCGCAAGTTCGTATGCTCATCTATGGATATTAGCATAGTCATGAGAAACAAAGTGCGACACTGCATCGATGACATACGCAGGTTTTTGCATCGTAGAAGCAGAATCTAGATATGATATATGGGGATAATGTCCAAAAAGAGGAAAATCTGACTTATAAGACATAAGGCGTATACTACAATATAAAATACTTACAACTTGTAGCATCTTTCTCTTGCAATACAAGATATATTACATAAATTTTTTATTGTTTTGTCCTCTTAGTTATGTTCATTACAAACTCACAAACAGTTTTTTAATACATATGCTCGTGTCATCACATGTCTACATCTAAACCATCTGTGTCTACATCTACGTCTAAATCATCTACATCTGCAGCATCAGCTACACACAAACCTCAACACGATGCTCAACACAAAGCACCTGCCCACAAAGAATCTACTCACAAATCTGTCAGTAAATCTCTCAAAACATACAAACGATACATCGTAGCAGCAGCAGCTGCGGTCATCGTACTATGAACAGGGACGCTAATGATCAATACCAAAGATACAAATCTGACCTTCGATCAAGCCTATCTCGCACGAGTAGATGGACTAGTACAAGAATCAGACACCTATTCCAATCTCCTCACGAACCTATCATCAAGCAAACAAACTACCACTCTAGCTATCAAAGCGAACAACAAAGATCTCAAACTCAATGCAGAACTGGATGTACAAGCATCTGCAAATAGCAAGACATTACAATGATCATCCCTGATTACCTACGATGCATCATTTGCAGACAATACAACCAGTCAACAATTTGAATCGACAGGAAGTGTCGTGGTCGATAACATCTGACAAAACGTGTACGCTACGGTCAAATCATTCAATCTAACGTCAAGCGATGCAGCGTTCATTAATGCACTAGTCAGAACGTATATCGACAAACCGATCATCTTACCAATCACTCAAGATGCAAGCGGATCATTACAAGCTCAACAAATCGTAAGTGAGTTTGCAAAATTACCAGCGATTATTCGCGAGTCATTACTCAAAAACCCCATCTTCAAACCTGTATGAACAAAATCAACTACAAACGGAAAATCCGTATATCAAATACAAGTCGATCAAACATGAATGAAAAAAGTCATCGAATCACTCACCAACAATCCTACTATTCAGCAAGCATTCAATATTAGTCCTACGGACATTTCGTTCGAAGATCTCTCTCAAGCATTTTCATGAGCATCATTCATAGGTGAACTCGTCATCCGTGATAGCAATGATGTTGCATTGTCGATACAATCTATCGAATCTGTAGATAAGAGTATTCTTGTCAAAGCTAACCTATATGCTTTTGATGGATTTATTAGTATTACTGAGCAGACGCTCGAATCTTCACAAGCTCAAACGATCCAAATAGAATGGTCTATCTCTCCATTCTGAAAAATCAGCATACAATGAATTTCCTATACTGATAATAATGCACAAAATCCAGAAATCAAATGAGACGTAGAAATATCTGTCTCAGTGTCTGATGATTCATTTGCTAGCGAAGGAGTCTGACAAATAACATTCCCACTCCCGACTACTAGCTCCAGCTCTAATCCAGAGCCTCTTACAGTACAATTTGATCGATCATCAACATCAACAAAAGCTGAAAACCTCATCTTCGTAGAGCCAATCAATCCTATCAAATTTGAAGATTTGTTTGGTGGTATGGACGGATCGAACGCTTCTGATTGATTTGACAGTATAGGTATCAACCAACCATGACTAGACATTACTACGCCCTCACCCACAGTAGAAGAGCTTGGCATTGGTAATCCCAATCCATAATACTCATCAAAACTCATACAATACCTTCATAATAACTTCATAATAACTTCATAATAACACCTTCATAACAACTCCTCACATGATAGTATACTGAACCGCTAAAGAAATCTGGTATATTATTTCTTTGGATGATTCAGTTATGCAAAGCTAGTTGAGAAACTTATGTTCCAAGCGGAGCGTAGGAATATCAGATTTCGAAAGAAGTTTGGTATAATATTCTAATCATCTCCCCAACACGCCAATACTAAAAACCTCCTGATGTCTAAGATCTGGAGGTTTTTCGTGTTTTTGATAATAAGAAAATCCGTAACGAGAGTTTGCAATATCAAGAAGTTCGATACAGCTAATTCTCGCTACGGATCCCTGTAATAACACAGGAAATAATATGAAACTCATGACGATATATCATCACGAATACGTATCTCCACGCGACCACCATCATACCAAAACCAGAGTAAAATGCAAACCATTATTGTACAAAATATATACAATATCCCACTAGTGATACATCGGACTTTCACTATAATGAGCCTCATATACCTGAGCCATATATGCAGCCACCTCTGGAACGATAAATCTAGGATCAGATTTGTATTGATATGACCATCTGTCAGGAGCAATGACTGTGATAGAGTCTAATGTTTTTCGAGGATACATAAATTCTGCACTCGTCGTCCATACTTCTTTGACAGATCATTGTTGGAGAGCATTCCATAGCTTGATCTTCGCAATCACAGTGCTTTTGGAAGTCATGATGATAGGTCTAGATGCTGGAGATATCGATGCAACCGACGATATCAATGACCATACATCAGGGAAAATTGTCAGATTTATGTGTTTTTTGGTTTTCTTTGTTTTGGGAGATGAGACAAGCTTGGGCAGGAGATTCTCAAGCACAAGTGGCATTCGCAGAGCTATGACATTTTTGTATGTAGTATGATATTGTTGGACCATTCGATTCATAATACATATCGTCCTAGTATCAAACAACTGCTCACGCACCAGCTCGACCACATCCACACGCAATGATCCAACACTAAAGATCTCTGCGAATGCAACGTCCTCCCCTATCACTAGATAATACGTCTGAGCAATACTCAAGAGATCACCCATGTGGTATGGACAGTCTTCATACCAACTCAGATCCTGATAACCAAAACCTACCTGTCCAAAACGAAATACATACATCTCACGACCGATAAAAACTTAAAAACTACTGCTTCAACGATTCATATACTTTGTACCAATACGTCATAAAAAACGCTTCGATAATAGCATTGATATACGAAGCCACGATCAGCATCACAAAAAAGACTACATATATCGTCGTCGTAATCCATTGTGACTCTACTCGTCACTGCGCGATCATGAGATACGCTAATCCGATCATCCCGATCAAGACAATGGACAAATTCAATAAAAATCTGACCTGCAAATAATATCATACAATAATAGCTTTGATGGTGGTTCGCACGTTTTTGCTACTCAGACGAATACTCTCACTGATCGCATCTCATACAGACATTCATTGAGTGACGATCAGAATCTTGACATAGGCTCGTGCTCGATACATCCCCAGTATCGTTACACCTCGCAAAACCAAGAAACTGATAATAAAAATCGAATCTAATACCCCACTCACATAAAACCTCCCTATCGCGAATGTCAATGTCAAATAACTAAATCACAAATTTAATCCTGAAAATTCAAACATAGGAAAAAATCTCGATACTCATGAAGCAAAAGCCTTGAGAGGATTTTTATGTTCTTGATGAAGATACGATATCATCGATGCCTCACCGACTGGATATAATAGCCCATATCACAACAATACAATCACCGTCAATACTACCAAAATCGCAGTCAATCATGCATTATCCAACAAACGCAATGCATATTCTATCATGGTATTAGTCAATGAAAACTGATCTTTTGTTCAGTAAGAAACCCAAAGACTGAGATTATTGATCACCATAAAAAACAACACCAACGTCCTACATACTGTCATCACAAAAGCGAAGCTAATATATGTTGCGTCCTGAGAGACTAATTCACGAGCTTTCTGGTAGACACTTCTAATCATACGATACGATGCATTTATTATGATAATGATATTCTCAATCTTCTAATCTCATTCATCTTTCCAATCATTCTTTTCTACTGTTGTTTTTAATATTCTAGTTTTTTGATTTTTTGCCTATCTACCGACTTTTTATAAATCTCAAATCACCATTAGTCAGCAGTCTAATATCTTTGATCCCATATTTGATTGCTACAATTCTACTAATCCCAGCTCCAAATGCATATCCATTATAGATATCAGTATCGACACCTGCAAACTTCAAGACATTGGGATGTAGCATTCCCGCACCCATGATCTCTATCCATCCCGTGTGTTTGCATAGTCCGCATCCATCACCTCCACAGATCGGACAGGTCGCATCAATCTCAAATCCTGGCTCGACAAACGGAAAATATCCCGGTCTCATTCTGACTTGTACCTCTCTCTCGAAGAGCGTAGTGAGAAATTTGAGCGCCATATCCTTGAAATGAGCAATACTCATCCCACGATCAATCACCGCAGCATCTACCTGCATGAAACACGTATCGTGCGAAGCATCCAAATCTTCATTTCTATATGCTCTAGACGGTACACATAGTCTGAGTGGCACACCATGACGTGTGATCATATCATGATAATGCGCTGTCCCGTGAGTCCTCAGCACCTGTGCATGACCTTGATCATCCTCTCACTGTACATAGAACGTATCATGCATCTCGATAGCAGGATGCCCAGGTTTGAAATTGAGCGAGAAGAAATTATCCACCGTACTCACTACCTCTGGACCATATTCTATCGTGAACCCCATACTCAAGAAAATGTCTTCGATATGTCTACGAGTGGCCTGGAGACGAGTATAATGACCAGGATCAATACTCTTGATCGATACACTTGCATCCACCGGATCATGTTGGAGTTGTTCTTGGATCTGTGCACGACGAGCACGATCAGCAAATGTTTTCACCACTCATTCAATGAGTGATTTCGCCTGAGATAATAGGGCTCCTTGCTCTTTTTTCTCTTCGGGACTGAGTGATCACATCGATCTAAATGCCAGAGTAATCGCTCATTGCTTACCTAGATACTGATCATATCGCTCATCCATCTGCTGTTGGGTCGTCTGCTCGGATGATAGTGACTGAGCTTGTTGTTGGAGAGTTTCTAACGAGAGATCCATACGATATATGACACAAAGAAAACAAAAATCTGATACTCATTCCTATAGCTATCTGACCACGGCATTCAACAGCTAAATGCAATTTCAGTGTCATCTGATTTCCGACCGTCCCATCATTCAAAACATATGTATCATTCCACACACTGTAGGTCAGGGTTTTTGATCGTGCCGTTTGATAGCCTGCTGGGATCAGCCTCGGAGAGGCGACATATCACTAACCTCGCACATCGTGCGGGGCTATTATATGCCGGGTACATATATAGTCCCGTAGGGACGATATCTCTCCAACCACTCTACCATATCTCTGATCTCGCCGGGTGATGCCCGTCGTTATGGATTACAGCCCCGCTGGGGCTATCTCGCACAGATGATTCAGCAAACCCAAAAGGTTTGTCCTAGGTTTATTGATTATTTTGAATAGCCCTCTCTATTAGTTTAGGTATATGAGTAACCTGATTTTTAAAATCAAAGAAGTAAAATATATTTGTTACAATTCTTTGTATAATACTATCAGTATCTTTTATTAATTGTTCAAAATCAAATACAAAGGATTTATTGATACTATCATTAAGACACACAAAATCACTACTTCGAAGTACTCTAGGATCATCAAGTAATTTCCAGTTTTGTATTCAATGCATTTCAACAATCAACTCAAACGATCATAAGAGTCATCATTCTATATTTTGAACA
>JBGTAD010000025.1:0-16972 GCA_041750055.1 Candidatus Absconditabacterales bacterium
TCAATTCAGCTGTCCAATTAAAGAGCAGTTGAAAGAAACCCAGCGCTAGCGCTGGGTTTATTGGTTTTTGACCTATTTGAGTTGGACAGCAATGAATCAGAATTTAAACAAGCTACAAGATCTTGCATGAGAACTACAATTTCTCATGAGATACTTATTGACATATGTCAACAAGTATGTTGACTATTTTTACTTGAATTGTGTTGGTGGATTAGTATGATCACAAACATCTAGGAGTCTGGAACGTGTATCGCGTACAGACTAGCGCTCTTTGTAATGAGCCGGGATGAGCATCATCCGACACTCCTAGATAGCCAAACCGTATCCTGTCTGATCGCCAAAATAGCTGATCAATAGGATTGCTCATTCGCAAGACTGAGCCCATGTAAATAAAAAATTATAAAAATAAAAAAAAATCTGATCCAAAACAGCATCAACAAAATGACATAGCTGTAGCGGGTCAACATGTTAAATTATCCAAAAAACAAAAAAAATGAAAAAAATTATCTTAATCATCATCGCAGCCCTTTTGTTCTCTGTGGGCTTTCATGTACAAGGACAGACGACGAAAACGAATCCTGGAGTTCCAGCAACTATCCCTGCGAGTATCACCTATGTAGGAACGGAAGCAGAAATTGCCTTCACTCCTAATGGAGCTCTAATCTATGATATAACAGACGAGAGTCCAGCCGTAATGACGGTAGACTTCGGAAGTTATGACATGGCACCGATAGATGATCCAGCAAATGATGGAGAAGGACAACTCACTGCAGGAAAATACCTTTTTCAGATCAATAATACCGGATCACAAGACGTGACGGTGATTGTGAAAGGAACGTTCTTAAAAACCCATGGAGTTATCGCTTTGAGTCCATCAGGCATTGTTGGTTATAGTAACACTGGTACAGGATCCCTAACCATAACACTAGAAGACTTCTCTATGCCTAATATATCAGGTGGGGATCCTTTCTTGCTCATTATGGCAAAAACCGGTGGAACTGGTACTACGAGTCAGAACGCCTTGAATCTCAAAGGATTTCAATGGCCTGCTGGAACGACATATGGTCCTATAGATAATCAAGTGACTATGGGAGATCCGGCATCGAATGAGAATTCGAATGAGGAAACGTTTTTCCTCAGTACTTCGCTTCCGATCACCTGGATTCGAGTCTGGGTAGAAGGATCCCAAGTCAATGCGACTGGTCTCCTCACAGGTAATGACGTATCTCACGTCACCTGCGAGTATCAGTCAGCTAGCGGCTGGGAAGAAGTTGGACAGTACGATCCAGGTGAGAGCTTCTCTCATGAGGCTAGTATAGGCGGTATGTATAGATTCGTCGCTCACTATACTAGTGGCGTGATCAATCCGACGGAAGTGGTGCACGTCAAGTGGAGAGATGTGGGATACAGCCCGCTTGCTCAGCTGAGTAACGGACAGCTAGTCCTCACAGGCCTACCTGCAGGCTCGTATCAGGTAGCTGTTGTATCAACACAAGGTCAAACGCTTTTGCAAAACAAAATTGACTTTGCTGAGATGCAAGAGGAGAGATTCAATCTCTCTGGCGAGAACAAGATGGTTATAATAAAAATATCCGGATCATCAGGTAGTTTTACTGCCAAAGTGGTCAAAAATACTTCGGGGATGTGGAATCCACTCGTCGAAAAATAATATCTATTAATTTAGTAGATAGTAAAGGCGGCTCTCATTGGGAGTCGTTTTTCTTTTTGTTGCTGTTTTTTATTCATTTCAATTTCTGTATTTTAGCTTGAAATCAAACATCATAATACCTATGTTTGTCAATACATTGTTGATGATGATCTTGTGTTTTTATACTGAACCGCCAAAGAAATCTGGTATAGTATTTCTTTGGATGATTCAGTTATGCAAAGCTAGTTGAGAAACTTATGTTCCAAGCGGAGCGTAGGAATATCAGATTTCGAAAGCAGTTTGGTATAGTTGCGATTGATACTGCTCTTGGATATGTTCGTACATATAATCTGTCACAAATCTGACATTTATACGTCATACCTCATAGGTATTATCTTGATCCATCTCATATGGCATCAGATTTTGTTTTTTATTCTTTGTGATAATATAATTGTATGACCAAGTATCTTGTACGTAGTAGCATCGTGATGATGACGCTCATATTGGGAGTAGTATCCGCAGTGAGTCAGGCTTTTACTTTTGTAGATTTCTCTAGTTCTAATCTCACCGGGCGTGTGATCGGCACCAATGCTCAGTCTCTCAATGGAGCGAGGAGTGGATCTGTCGTAGCAGGTGCATATATGGTCGTGTCTACGTATTTCACGACTGCGAATCCTCTCAATATCGCTAATACGACCGTCCTGATCGATGGATTCCCAGCGACGATTATTGATCTAGGTGCCAATAGCTACCAGGCTCGAGTCCAGATGCCTGGAGACAATGGTACTAATAGGCAGCTCTCTGTCGAAGTGAGCAATCGAGATGATGGTGTCACGACTGCTGGAATCATCCCTGCTAGTACGACAGTTGCTGGTAAGAGTGTGTATTATATTACTCAGAGCAACACCTACAGTCAATTTGCTACCAGATGTGTATCTGGTGATGTAGAGGGTATTCTACCGATATCTAACGGTATCTATAGTGGTACGATCATCCCTGTAGGGAGGATGAAAGTCTACTGTCACAATGTATTGACTCAATTACTACTCACAGGTACGAGTTTTAGCGGAGCAGCTCAGACAGTCCCAGCTATCCCAGGATCTAGATCGTATATCAATCCAACTTTTCAGCCTTTGGCTTTGCCTGGAGATCTGTGGAGTTATTATATTGAGCCTGCTTTTGGTGGGTTTGGGTTTTCTACTGGTAGTTTCAATACGGCACTCGTGCCAGATGGTATCTACACTGCGAGATTTATTATCATGAGTAACGCATGATTTCCTCTCTTCCCAAATAGTCCACGTCTCGTACTGAGAGATATGATCTTCGATAATACTCCACCTGTGCTAGAGGTGCTAGCATCTACGGGTACAGATACGAGTCGACAGATGAATTTTTCTGGATCAGACAATCGATCACCTACAGTACTATCTGGACGAGATCGTATCAATCGAGTCTATACCAATGTAGCAGGATCGGTCTGTGCTGACTCCCCTGTGGTAGATACTGCATCTGATACTATGTCTCATACAGTATCACTCGCTGGACTGACTCCTGGTACTCAGTACTGTCTGAGAGCAATAGGAACAGACAAAGCTGGTAACAGCACTATCTTGGATACACTCTACACGACTGATGTGGCACTCACGACAGGATCTATAGTATTCAATCCTCTGATCAACACTGCACTCAATACTCTCTTCACATCCAATACCGTGACTTATACTGGTACATTGCCACTCACGATCTCAGGTATCAGTAATGGATCATATCAGATTGCTGGTTGTTCCAATACTGCATATAATACATCAGGATTTGTGACAGGGACAGGGACCTTAGGTCAAGATTGTCAGATCACACTCCAGACGACTTCTAGTACTATCAATAGTACTCCAGTCGCTGTGACAGTATCGTTTGTCGAAATCCCGTCTGCATCATGGACCGTGACGACACTAGCTGCTGCTAGTAGTGGAGGTGGATCTAGCTCCGCATGAGGTGGAGGTGGATGAGGTAGTGTCAGATTGAACAAAGACGACTGTCCATCAGGAGATTTCTCACCGAGTTATTATGACAAGACCTGTGGCAATCCTAATACTGGAGAAGTAATACCTACCGGTGATAGTCCATCAGAAAAACTTACCTCTATCATCAATCAATTCCAAAACATCTCAGATATCTGTACCAAAGACAATCCTGAATTTCTAGGATTCACTCAGTTCTCAGATACGATCTGACATCGTAATGAATCAGCTATTAATACGCTTGTGAGTTATTGTGCTGTGATTGGACGTCCTAATGGCAACTTCGAACCAGATAGTCCTCCGTACATGGCAGTGACGTATGGCGAAGCAGTCAAGATCGTCACTAATGTCGTACGTACATCCAATCTCCAGCGTGTCATCAATATCACCAAAGATAGTCAATCAGCTGCGCTCAGTAGATATCCATCACTGAGAGCATGAACATGGTATAACTACTACATCAACGAAGCAATCAATCTAGGAGTCATGAGAGATCTAGAAAGACCTACTGCTAATGGTACGTTCACATTGCCGAATATGGATGCTCCGATCACTCGTACACAGCTCGTACAGATCATCGCTAATGCTGCTACCGTACAGTGACTTAGGGATGTGACGATCCAATTCACTCCTAGAGATACTGTCAGTAGAGCAGATGTTGCAGAGACTGTCGTTCGTATTTTTGGACTCCAGAACAACGACGCCTTCTTGAATAACAACAGCAAAAACTTAGAATTATTGTGATTGATCAATAACAGACTCAAGACACTATCTGTCCAAGAGCAACAACAATTTGTCGCGACATTGAAAACTGTCTTCGCTAGAGCATCAAGTAGACTATTTATCGATCTCAATCTCAATAAAGCAGCTCTCATCAAAGTACTCAACCAATTATAATCATATCATAAAAACAAAAAAACATCTGTATCATGACTCATCATGGGATATACAGATATTTTTTTGATTGTTTTTTATTATCTTGTAGATAGTATAAGATTATTGAGCGTGAAATCATAATGATCATAATACTAGCATCAAGTCTTGGTCAGCTTTTTCTTGATCTGCTTTGGATACAGATAAGTGCACGAGATCAACATCCTGAGCAGGCTGATCTAGATCTATCACACGAGCAGACGGATTAGGTCAGATTTGTACTTGGGCTTTTTCAAATCATTTGACTGCAGGAATGAGTTTTGCTACGTCAGATGAATGGGTAATAGTCTGTTTGACGATACTGTCAGCAGGCTTGGATACTACCACCGGAATAGTACTAACTTGTACTACTGGCTCAGATTTGGTAGCAGGATATGATGACGTGAGTGATAGATCTGTAGTAGGAGCGCTGTGAGTGATTCTGTTAGTCACTTCGCTTTGAGATACTACTGGTGCTTTGTCGGTCATATCGTGAGCGATGCTTTGATACACTGTAGAGGCAAACTGATTTGATAGCAACAATGCTAATCCAGCTAATACTGTCGAAATAAGAAGATCCATCCTGTCATACAAATGAGTAGCTAAAATACTATATCATGATGTTATTCATTTTTTTTGTTCTGTCAAATTATTGCAATTGATATCAAACGGCTTGTAATTGGCAGTAGCAATCGATAGTTATGAAATAATGTTTTTGATTTTATTCGTTGTGTATCTCTTTTCTGATCATGTCTCACGACTCCGTACTAAAACATCAAGATAGTAATAGTGAAACCACATGGGAAGAAGCAAAACGCTATCTCACACAACGGCGAATTTCATACACACATAATACCAAAAGCTATCTGCAGGTTTTTTTTGATCAATGGTTTGTATATCTGGATCTTTGGCACAAACCACGCACCACATGACATATCCCAAGCCAATGAGAAATCTACACGACCAGACTTGATCCGACCATTTGATGAGAACTACAAAAAACAAGACCCTGTATCATCTACTCTATCCAATCAGCGAATAGGTGAGACTGTGTCATATGTATTCCTATCAAAACGCTGAAACAAATACCTAAACATAATTTTCGAGTAAAGTTTTTACCCACCAAAGAAAATGGACTTGATACACTATCCTATGCATCACTGTGTGATCTGAGATCACTCTCCAAGTCTAGACTGTGAACCAAGAGATGATCTCTTTCTCCTGGAGATTTAGCTCGTCTCCATCAATATATTTCAATCCTATTTGGAATACAGAAAACGAATACAGAAAAAAGGGACATTACGTCCCCCTTCTCTTAGTGATCCACATAGCTAGTATGTGGCAGTATGATCCTATTGATCATATAGTAGAATTATTATATCTAAGTTTTTACCAAAAGCAAGTCTTTTTATCTTTGTTATAGATCTTATGAACAATCCCTCTACTCCTCAATCAGAATATGACGTCCGTAAAGCCAAAGTCCAACAACTGCGTGATATGGGTATCGTCCCGTATGCACAGGGGTATGATAAGCAGCACTCCATCGCTGATCTGATAGGAGCAAATGAAAAAAATCTGACAGAGGGTCACGTGAGTCCATTTCGTGATATCAATGATATCATCGCAGATCCGCATACTGATCGACAGACTGCAGGACGTCTTACGCTGTACCGTGCACATGGCAAGCTGAGTTTCTGACGTCTCATGGATGAGAGTGGTGAGATACAGCTGATGTTTCATAGGGATGCATGTAGGTTGGCTTCACCCCAATCCAGTACTCTAATAGAACCTAGTGCTAAAGGAGATGGAGTGAGTAATCAAAAACTATGAATAATCACTAATGAAACCTTTGATGTACCAAGAAATCAATCGCTCGAACTCAAACAAAGATCTTCTGCGAGAGCCGTCATCGTGAATGATATAGGAGAAATCTGACTCATGCACGCTCAGAAGAATGATTATTATAAATTACCGGGAGGTGGCATCGATGCAGGAGAGAGTATCGAAGAAGCTCTGAAACGTGAAGTATTAGAAGAGACTGGATATATCGTGAGAGACCATCAGTATCTGTGAGTAGTCGAAGAGTATAGAGAATATGGTAGTGATCCTCTCCATCATGTGAGTCATGGATTCGTGGTCCACGTACATGCTGATCAGCAAGCTACTGGATTGACTCCAGACGAACAAGATGCTCAATTTACCTTGGTATGGAAACCTCTAGATGAGGCGTTGAAATTGATCCAAGAGAATGCTGAGAGAATGGGAGACAAAGCTGAAGATATTCTGGGTATCAAGTTCATGAGTGCCAGAGAAGAGGTATTTTTGAAGGTAGCAAGAGAAAACATTATCACTCCAGCATCTCTCTGACTCAAACCGATGGATGAAACGATGAGAATCATCTCTATCAAGAAATGTGATAAAACCTATCTTTTCCACGGTTCTAGTAAGAAATTTGACACACTGGATCCTGCATTTTGTCGTATCACTGAGGAATTTGGAAGACCTTTTGTATTGGCTGTAGACTATCCATCCAACAAGTTTTGTTATACCAAAGTACCAGCCTTCGAGCAAGCGACACAAGAACACGGTCGAGCATTTCATCGTATCAAATATGGAGAGAGACATTTTTTACTTGGTGCAAATCTTGAATGATTTCTGTATGTGTTGCCGTGAGATCAGTTCTATGAGGTCGTGAGAGAAGATCGAGAAAATGGCAAACGACAGCGTGATGTCGAATATATCGCCTTTGATCCAATTACACCAATTGAAACAATAGAAATCAAAACTGAACGAGACTGCGAAATGATACCTGCATATGAATTCTTGGGGATAGAGCATGTGGGGACGATGACACGAGAAGAATTTCAAGAGATTTGCATCAAGCAAGGGAAACAACAACTTCTTGATGAAGTAAAAAAATATATTGAAAAACCCTTTGAACCTACAACGCCTAGAAAATTACTCGATTACATTCAGACTCTTCCTGTCATCTTTATCGATGCAATCAATACCAGCATCATCAAAAAAGATCCTGACTGACTTCTTACACCTGACAATCTCGAACCAAATCATGAACTACGAAATTATTTGGATACCCTACCCTATGCAAAAATCATCGTCACTAATGCAGATGCAGACGTTATCAGAACTGTTCTCAAAAACAAAACATTTGGTAATGTATTTACTCTCAACAACAACCCAAACAAAACTGATCCGTCATACTATGAGAAATTGCTTGAAAAAACGTTTGGTGAGGGAATAGATAAACATATTTATTTTGACCATTCACAAGCAAATCTGGATAGTGCAAAACAAGCAGGAATGGAAGGAATACTATACACAGGAGTAGAAGAACTCAAAAGAGAAATTGATAAAAAATTGGCGTATCGAAATCTTTCATCTCCTGTAGGAGAGAAACAGGATTTGAGTTGAAATAAAGAAATTATCTCTCTCCTCACCGGCGCTGAAGCTAGCAAATTCCTCGAGAAGCTCGTTGATATCGGTGATTTTCTCGGGGTACGTGGGGAGTTATTCCATACGCACAAAGGTGAGCTGACGTTATTTGTGTCAGAGTTTTCTTTTCTTGCAAAGGCTTTGAGACCGTTGGGGGATAAATTTCATGGAATTGCTGGACAAGAGACGGCGTATCGCCAGAGATATCTGGATATGATCCACAACCGTGAGACGCTCGAGAGGATGAAATTGAGATCCACGTTTATCAGGACGCTCAGAGAGTTTTATCGATCGCATGGATTTGTCGAATTAGAGACTCCGATATTGTGACTCGCGGCATCGGGAGCGGCTGCACAGCCGTTTGTTACGCATCACCATGATTTTGATATTCCGATGTATCTACGTATCGCACCAGAGATATCACTCAAGATGGCGACCGTCGGTGGACTAGAAAGAGTGTTTGAGATAGGTAAAGATTTTCGTAATGAAGGATCCAGCCCAGCTCATCACCAAGAATTTACTGTAGCAGAACACTACGCAGCGTATCGAAATTATGAAGACAATATGCGTTTTACCGAACAGATGTTTGATTACTTTTTTGATCATATCCCACAGCTCTCTAAGAAAGTCATGATCGCAGACAAAGAGTGAGTCAAACGCGAAGTAGACTTTAGCACACCACGACGCAGGATAGACTATATCGATCAGATCCAACAAGACTCATGAATTGATGTCTGACAATACGGACCAACTGACGAAAACGCACTACGTGAGCTGATCAAGTCCAAAGGGTTTGATCGAGTAGGTATAGACACACAATGAACTGCGACCATGATCGACTATCTGTATAAGAAAGTCACCAGACCCAAGATCATCGGTCCTGCTTTCATATACAACTATCCCAAGACGATGCAGCCACTGGCTCGTAGCGCTGATGCAGATCATGATATAGCTGAGCAATTTCAATGTATCGTCAATGGTCGAGAAATCCTCAAAGCATATAGCGAGTTGGTAGATCCACTCGAACAACAATCCAATTTTGATGAGCAAGCGTGAGCTGCAGCCAAAGGTGATGACGAAGCTACCAAAGGCGACGACGAATTCGTCAAAGCGATGGAATACGGGATGCCCTGCCAATCTGGTCGATGAATGGGATTAGAGAGAATTTTTGCGATGCTGACACAGCAGAGTAATATCCGTGATGTGATTATGTTCCCGATGATGAAACCAGAACATAATAATGAATGATGAATGACAACTGATAATAAAAAAGAAGAAAAGAAATCTGACACGACGAGTACACCACAAAGCCAAGCATCCAATGCGTCAGGTTCTTCTTTTTCTGATGAGATAGTAGCTCAAGTAGAATCGGTTGCAAGGAAATATCTCACTGAGACCTATGATCATTGTGCTCAAGTAGGACGTACGATGCGTGGGTTCGCGAAAGATCTCTGACAAGATGAAAATTATTGGTATACTGTATGACTGCTTCATGATGTCGATCGAGATCATATATCCAAATCATCCCAGAAACATCTCCAATGAGAGTTTGTGGAGATCGTCAATGAACTTGCTATCCCGGACGGAGAGAAGGCACAGCTCATACATGATATCCGTACACACTATCCTGATGGAACGGGAGTAGAGCCTGAGACACTGGTGCAGAAATATCTCATCTCTATCGATGAGCTGTCATGACTGATCCACGCATACAGTCTCATGAGACCAGAATGACTTGATGGGATCAAACGATCATCACTCAGTAAGAAAATCAAAGACAAAAAGTTTGCTGCATGAGTCGATCGTGACCATATCAAAAACTGTGAAACATATCTAGGTATCCAACTAGAAGATTTTGCGATGCAGGTGGTGGAAAAGATGAGGGAGTAGAGAAGATGCAAATGATGATAACAAACAAGAAGAAAAAAACAAGAGTGAGCCGATTGGGTGTTTTGTTTAAAAAATTACTAGTTTTCGTTTTTTATTGTAATCATATCATATGACGCACCACCATTCCAAATACTATGCTCATTTTCTTTCTTTACAACAGTCTAATATTGGGACAGAGAGACTTTGAAGTACATTGTTAAATGCGACTATAGATCTTAATCCTCATCAGGTACAGTGAGCATTGTTTTTTTTCAAGAATCCATTACATAAATGAGTCATCTTGGCAGATGAAGTTTGACTTGGTAAAACTATAGAAGCATGACTTGTGCTTTGTCAATTACGATCTGAATACAAAAGAAAAATACTTCTTATTGTTCCAGCGTCATTAAGAAAACAACGGAAATCAGAGCTAGAAGAAAAGTTTTTTCTCGATAGTGTGATACTTGATTGAAAAACATATAAGGAATTTAAAAAGAAATGACTCAAAAATCCTTTTGATCAAGATTCAATTATTATCACTTCATATGAATTTGCAACAAAGAATGATCTAGATGTATCAAAGATAAAACGAAATACTATCGTATTAGATGAAGCACATAAATTGAGAAATGTATATAGAGATACCGATGGAACTACTAGAGCAGGTAAATTACATGCAGTTATCAAAAACTATAAAAAAATATTACTGACAGCTACTCCACTTCAAAACTCATTGATGGAATTGTATGGATTGGTAAGCTATATCGATGAATATACATTTGGTAATGTTGAAAGTTTTAGAGCTCAGTTTTCAAAACCAGATAGATATAAATTAGAAGAACTCAAAAAAAGACTTGCTCCATTAGTAAATAGAACATTGAGATCGCAAGTAAGAGAACATATAAAATTTACAGATAGAATCTCTATCACGCAAAACTTTGAACCTACGGATATTGAGACAGAATTATATGATAAAGTGAGTGAATTTCTTCAAAGAGAAGATCTTATCTCTATTAATTCTAAGACAAAACATCTTATCACTCTTATTCTTAGGAAACTCTTGGCATCATCTTCTCATGCCATAGCATGAACACTTACTACTATGATTGAGAGATTAGAGAATAAAAAGAATATATCTGAATTTACTGATGAGAGTGATTTGCTAGATGAATATGAAGAAAATTTTGACGATCAAGAAGAACAAGAAGTGATTACACAACAACTTCAACAATTAGAAAATGAAATAGATGAACTGAAATCATTTCAAATGTTGGCAAAAGATATAAAAGTAGATACAAAAGCATCTGCATTATCAATAGCATTAAACAAATCTTTCGAGAAATTAGAAGAATTATGATGAAATAAAAAAGCATTGATATTTACAGAATCTAGAAGAACTCAAGATTATCTACAGTCTCATTTAGAAGAAAATTGATATGCTGGCAAAGTAGTTATATTCAATGGATCAAATAATAGTCAGCAAACAAAAGAGATCTATAAAAAATGGCTCAGAAAACATGAATGAACAAGCAAAATCAGTTGATCAAAAGAATCAGATATAAGAGCATCATTGGTAGAGTATTTCAAAGAAGAAGCCGAAATTATGATTGCTACAGAAAGTGCATCTGAATGAGTAAACTTACAGTTTTGTAGTTTATTGATCAATTATGATTTGCCACGAAATCCACAAAGAATTGAACAAAGGATAGGAAGATGTCATAGATATGGACAGAAATCAGATGTCTTGGTAGTAAACTTTCTCAATACCAAAAACTATGCAGACAAGAGAGTATATGAACTTCTGTCAGAAAAATTTAATCTTTTTGATGGAGTATTTGGAGCTAGTGATGAGATATTGTGATCATTGGATGATGGTACAAATTTTGAGCAAAGGATACTGCAAATCTATCAAAACTGTAGAACCAAAGAAGAGATAGATAATGAATTTAAAAAAGTCGAAGAAGAATATAAAGAGGTTATTAGTGCAACAAGAACTGATGCAAAAAACAAAGTATTAGAAAACTTTGATGCAGAAGTACTCAAAAGACTCAAAGATATTGAAACTTCTGGACTCAATCAATTAGATGTCTTTCAAAAATACTTTTGGTATTTGACTAAAATAATCATCCAAGAGTATGCTTCGTTTGAAGATGATACTCTTACTTTTACTTTACATAAAAATCCATTTAATACTCCATTAAATACTGGTAAATATACCTTAGATAAAGCAAAGATTGATAGTGCGTATTTCTATAGATTACAAAGTATTCTTGGAGATAATGTTATAAACTACGCAAAAAATTTGGAAGTGAAACCATCAGAGATAGTATTTAATTATACTGAGACCAATCCTAGAGTATCTGGATTTAGAGACTATATCTGACAGTCATGATGGTTACAAGTAGATAAACTTACTATAAAAAGCTTTGAAGATGAAGAATATTTGCTGGTTACTGCAATGACAGAAGACTGAGATGTATTACATCCTGATCTTGCAAAGAGTATATTTCATATGCCATGAGAAAATAGATGAGAGATAGTGATACATGATAAAATTCTACAGCAACTCCAATGAAAATCAGATACTAGCATCCAAATAACCTATGAAGATTCCTTGGATCGTAATAGTGAATCATTTCAAGATGAGATTACTAAATTAGATGCGTGGGAAGAAGATAGAAAATTTTCTCTCTTAAAATCTATGGATGAGATCAAAGAAGAGATACAAACCAAAAGAAGAGCATCTCTCAAAGTAAATGATACAGCCGAAAAGATAGAATTGAGAAATGAAGCTATGAAATTAGAAGTCAAACAAAGAAAAATGCAAGAAGAATACTTTAGACAAGTCAGAGAGATAGAAGATCAAAAACGAGAGCTTATCCAAGAGATAGAAAAAAGAATGCAAGCTGGTAAATCTATAAACACCTTGTTTGTGATGAAACGATCGATAGTATAACCTTTATTTATATGGTATCATATCCTATGGCAAAACTTGTACAAGCAAAAGAAAATCTGATCAATAAGATCGATACTCTCTTTGGATTCAATCTCTCCAATAGATCTGATGGCGTGAGTTATGATTTCTGACAATACAGACTCAATAAACTCTATAAACCATTGGTCAAATACTTTATCAATCAATATCTCTCTCATCTCGAACAGTATTCTGACTCAGAAGCTGAGAAAATACTCTGACTATTTTCAGACTTCTTTTCTTTGTATTATAGCAACGGAGATTTCTGATATTTCAAAAATAAGTTTTCTACGTATCAGTATCGTATCCCGTATTCTGGCAAAGATACAGAGTTTTGGCGAGCGACCAAAGATTGTTATTATGTAAAGACTTCTGATGTCGTCAATGATATGGCAGTCAATATAGGATGAATGTTTGGAGACAAAGAAATACAGATCAAACTTTTCAAAAAAACACAGTCAGACACGAGTGAGAGTGGTGATGAGAAATGGATGTTTGATGCGCAAGTGGAAGAAATGAGAGACGATGAAACGGAAGAAATCGTCTGATACAGCATCACTTTCATCAATCATGAAGAATCTAAAGATACCAAAAAACAAAAAGAAACAAAGATTGTAGAGGCACTTGCCACCAAAGAGATAGACTATAATAATCAAGCAGTCAAAAAATCTATTGATGAATTTCTCAAAAAACGAGGAAGAGATTATTTTATCCACAAGAGACTCAAAGCATTTCTCACCGAAGAACTAGAACGATATTTCTTTCAGATGCTCAAGACAGATATCCAAGCAAAAGCAGATATTCTTGGGATACAGACGAAGATACAAGAGATAAAAGCAAAATATAGTGATGATCCAGAAGTCGTAGATTTCAAGATAGGACAATTGATGAAAGAATCATGATCAAATGTAAAGCTCAGTCTCTATGAGACAGCGTATCTGTGGATACTCAATTTTGTAAATATTTTGGGAGATCTGGAGGAGTTTAAAGCGAAGTTATGGAATAAAAAAAGAAAAGTGATAAAGCAAGAATACTGTATTACAATTGGCAAATTGATTGAATATGAATCACTTATGCCAAGAAGAAATGAAATGTTGTTAGAAATTGTCTCAAATAAAAATCAATTACAAGAACGAGAAGAGTTACTAGCAGAATGACATAAACATCTCAGAGATTTCTCATTAGATATCATTAAGCAAGAATTAGAAACAGGGATGATAAACACAACAACAAATATGGTAATAGATACGAAGCATTTTGATAAAATATGAACTCTCTATAAAACCTTACACGAGCGATGACAAAAAAAACTCTATGAAGATGGAGCTAAGCTTGATGGATTGTTGATTAAATCGGAAAATTATCAAGGATTAAATGTACTTCTTGACGACTATAGAAGCCAAATACAATGAATATATATCGATCCGCCATTTAACCTAGGAGAAAACTGAGACTTCTTATATAAAACTGATTATTTGGATGGAAGTCGAGCAACATTAGTTAATGATAGATTTATTTTATCTAAAGATTTATTAAGTAATAAATGAAGTATATATGCTAGATGTGACTATCATTGAAGTCATATACTTAAACTCACTATGTGAAATATATTTGGGTCAGATTTATATAAATCTGAAATTATTTTAAGAAAAGCAAATAGTCAGTGAGTTCTAAACTGATTCAATACATCTACAGAAAGTTTATTCTTCTTTTCAAAAACGACAGAATCATTTTTTGAACCGGTATTAAAAGAAAGATGAAGAGAAGTAAAGCGAGTAAATTGTTTATCTCCAAAAGAAAACAAAAGTAAAAACACTATCGAAGTATCTGGTAAAACATATGTTTGTCCTGCATGACAACATCGAAGATTTTCTCAAAAAAAAATCGACTTGCTAGAATCACGTTGAAGAATAAGGATAAATGGGAATACTAATATCCCACAATATTTGGAGTCTGATGAGGTCGCACTAGACTCCAATTGGACAGATTTGCAGTGATATTCATTTTCTACATGATTTCCTACAGAAAATGCCGAAGGTATTCTCTATAGAGTTATAAAATCGATCTCCTACAAAAACCATATAATTTTAGATTACTTCATGTGAAGTTCAACTTCTCAGGCGGTCGCTCAAAAACTTGGTAGAAAACGGATAGGCACAGAAATATGAAGTCAGTTTGAGCAATATGATATTCCCAGACTAAAGTCTGTATTAGAATGAAAGCAATCTGGTATATCCAAAGAAAAAGATGTTGATTACAAATGATGATGATATTTTACTTATCTCTATCTTAATCAATACGAAAACTGGTTTAATGTATGATGATATATGGATAGTATAGAGTGAGATATAAATCAACTAAGCAATATTGATCTAGAAAAAGTCTCAGATATTAAACAAGTTTTGTTTCCATTATCTCAGTTGAAGGATAAGATCTATGGGTTGGATGACCACTTCTAGATCAGACATCTATAGCAGTCAGATTATTTATTTTACATACTATGCTCTATGGCACAAATAGATCAAAAATATTTCTGAGAAAGTATCTTGTATACCTATATCTTGCATCATTTGATAGACTATGACAAACTGCAAGAGTTTCGTAGATCCTATCTCAAATGACTAGAAGAAAATAATCTTGCTCAGTCCACTGAGACAGTCAGAGCGTTTAAAGATAATCTCAATTTTTTTCTGTTGGAAGACTATCAGCATATCGATACATCTCCTTTTGTGACTATTCTCGATCAGCTAGAGTCATATTATCAAGAGATCATGCCAGATGAGTTTCATAGTTTCAGATGGTATCAGTATAGTAGTCTTTTCTTCTCCTATATATTTTTTGTATTGCATAAAGATGACAACTTTAAAGAAAACTATCTCAACTATATTGATCAAGAGGCATTGGTAAAAAGTTGAGAGATAAATCTTGATTCGTTATTGGCATTCAATTTTAATAGACTTGGGTATTGGATGGCTACCTGATGTGGAAAGACTCTCCTCATGTATGCAGTCGTGTATATGTATTGTAAACTCTTTGCTCCTGAGACAAAGACATTATATGTAGTCGTACCAAGTGATGAATTAAGAAAACAGCATAAAGAATTTATCAGACAATTTGCAAGATCATGACTTGCTCCGATCAAAGATGGGACGATCGTCGAATTTAGTAATATACCATTGTTTGGAGATTATGAAGTATCTGGTAAATTGACGACTATTGCAGGTATTAAAGATGCACAATTGAGTCCAGATTCTATACTACTGATGGATGAAGCACACAAATGAGCCAGCAATGAAGCAGGAGCGATAGAATGACTCAAAAATCAATATATTCTTCAAAACAATACGATGTTGTTTGAATTTTCAGCAACTTTTCAAGAAGCATTTAAATCAGAAGAGAAAGTAAATACAAAGGAAAATATATTTGATTACTATCATTTTTCATCATTGTACAAATATAATCTGTTTGATTTTAATGCAGATGGGTTTGGTAAAGATTACAAAGTACAAGCAGTAAAAAAAACATCAGAAGATGAAGTGACTGACAAGAGAAGATTAATCTGCGACTCATTAATTAATTTTGCATTACAGTTGAGATGATTTGAGTATCTAGAAAAATTTACTCAAACATGATCAGAAAGGACGCAATATATCAAAAAAGATACCTACTTAGAAAGAACAAATGATGGGTTGAGAGTATATAAACCAATGTTTTTATGACTGTCATGGAAATTAGATAGTGATCCCAAAAATAATGATGGTAAAGAAAGTGAGACAACACTGACTGCAATTTTGAGAAACTTTGCATATATTTTTACTCATTTGGATGAATTCCAAGAACAAATATGATCACAGATTGCAGTAGCAGAGTTTTATACATTGCTTACGTGACATGAGTATACAACAGGTGCTAGTATGTGATTGCAAATATGGTACGATAAACAAAGTGATGAGATAAAATTATGGTTAGGTAAAAGTATCATGCTTATCAATACCTGACAAAATGCAAAAATTACTGAAAAACTCAAAGAAGATCCACAACTTTCTACTGCGTTTTCTTATCAAGATCTCTTACAATCCAAGAGATTGTTTCATGAAG
>JBGTAD010000026.1:0-11298 GCA_041750055.1 Candidatus Absconditabacterales bacterium
TACTATGTAGATCAAAAAAATCACTTTGTTTTTCACAAAACGGTCCGCCTGTCGGCGGACTGTTTAGTTAGCGAGTTGGACAGCAATGCAACTGTTCTTTTTTAAGTTCTTTTTTAAGTTCTTTTCAACCGTTATCTTCCAATATTTTTATCTTTTATCTTTTACTATTCCACCTCAAACTCAACTCTCCCCAATACCTTCCCACAGCAAGCAATACTCAACTCATGCATTCCAGACACAATCTTCCTGGTGCTCATCTGCCTGATAGGATGAGATCTACGAATATCGATCTGCTCTCCTGTAGCAAACATCTTGTTGGCCAGGACAAAGGTCTTGGAGCTAGGACGTCCTGATGCAGACGCGAAATGAATCGTATACGTCACATGGAGAGTTTGCTGTGCCTGCGATACTGCTTGGAATCTAAAAACAAGCGCTTGCCCTATCTGCACTTGCTCAGCACAGTTCAAAGAAATCTGACTGAGTACCGGTTCATGATAACCGATCATGGCTCATGCGTATCTGTCACCTTGTTTGATCAAAGTCCTGAGAGTATGACGTACGAGATAGCGCATCTCTTGTGACGATTGTCTGTGAGCAGTAGCGTTTTCGTGTTGTCGTCTCTCCAAGGTATCAAAGATCAGGTTTGGGTTTTTTTTGGAAATATCATGGAGATGATTGGCAACACTCCTGACTACATAGCGCGTCGGATCAGACCAGAGTAGATCCAGCAAAGGTATCGTCGATCATATCGGGATCCCGATTTTGTGTCACCAGGGGAGCGTAGGTCTGGATCACTCAGACACCAGTCTCCTGACATGATAGTTGGGATGCTGAGCTCGCGAGAGTGACTGCTGCATCGTCTCATCAGGGAAGGCACTCCAAAAGTCTCTCAGCGCAAACTCCACGCTAAATCTCATCGTAATCTGCTCCAGAGCACGAAAAGACAGTGGTAAAAACTCCTCCACACATCCATATCTCGCAATATACGCACCGTACGGCGCATAGATGAAATCGCCAAAGTCATCATCCGTATGACTCTCATCCAAGGCCGGCGGCAGTGAGTCCAGTATAATCGCTACTGCTTGCTCATACGATGCAGGCAGAAAACGATGCAAGCACTCCGTCATATGTGAGATTCTTTGTTTGAACTCGAGATGTGGAAACTGCGAGACTACCGCCTGGACAAATCCCAAAACATCAAAATCAGAAAAAACCTGACCGATCTGATCTGCCAGCATCTGGACTTTGGGAGGATTAAACAGATGATCTTTGAGAGGAAAACGTGGAGTCATGAATATTTAACGTATTAAAAATCGTAACGGAAGACGCCTTGTAGATCTGAATCCATACGTCTGAGTACGCATTGATGTCGAAGAGCCACCATCCAAATTGACCGCCTGACACGTACCAATACACATCTGCTGGATCACGCGAGCAAGTTGATCCAGTGACACAGGATTTTTGGTCAATCAGACAATCGTCGTCGTCTTGCCATGGATCGTATGCTGTATCAAAAACGTCCTACGCGTACGTCTCTTTCGATGAGAATATGAGTCAGTCAACACGGGATTGATCTGTCCATCTTGAATCAATCGAGGTCAGATTTGTACAACATTTCAGGTCAGTACCAGCCGATCTATAGAATCTCCGATATCAATCAACTCTGGCGTATGCCAGGGACTCCATCTCATCAGGACACCCAGATTACGATCCATCGAAGGTGGCACGAACGGACTGATCTGTACTCATCCAGACATAAATAATCCCGCAGGCACAAAAGACCTTTCTCACCATCCAAAATACGAAGCATTGAGCACGGCTCTAATTCCCGTATGTTCACGCATTAGTTGCTGGGCACTCACTCATCAAGAATGATACACAATCGTCATATCATCGATCACAAATCCTATCAAAGGCAAAGAATCTGTCTGTCAGTGCGCCATACCGCCCAGCGAACCCATAGCCACAATCCATACTATCAATATCCTAGCCCAAATCATACGATCAACAGTCTAACAACATATAAAACAAAAAACGCTATTTATTACTATATTCCATCAAAAACATATCGTCATTGTCTGGAGGTGTTGATATACAGACCCATCCATTGCGTTCAAAAAACTTCTTTGTCGTGAGATTGTTCCAATTTACATATGCTTTTCGTAGTTGTGTAAGAGGTGATGAGTGGATATCCATGATCTCTTGAAGAATACGTCTTCCTAGTCACTGTCATCTCAAATCTGGTTTGACCGCCATATTCGTAATCACATAATAAGGATGTTCTTGATTTGGGAGTCAGACACCAATCTCCGCAACCATCTCATTTCATTTAAACACACTATAGTCGATATTGTCGTTCGGATCCGCATGGAGTACTTGATGCAGTCGTGGATCATTCTCTACCATAGGACCCAATTGCCCAGCAAGTTCTGGATCTTCAAATCGACTCAGATATTCAGGCCAGTCTTCAAGCTTGAATGGTGAGAATGTTAACATGCTATGCATGAGGAACTTTTGACAATAAAAACATAAAACCTGAAACAGATGGACGCGAGTTTTTTGGATTATGTGTAGATGCGATAGGTAGATGAAGTATTCATGAGTAGGATGAGGAAAATCATATTAAACTTTAGTGATTTTTTCTATGATAATAATTCATCTTTCTTCTCAATTCCGCTTACTTGACATGGACTCTTTTAGCTTATCTACTTCTACCTCTCGATATTTTGGCGATTTGCTTGTTGGATCACAAACTGTGACGATTCTGTTTACTGAATCATAAGAAGATAGTACTACGAAATGTCATCTTGGTTTCCCATTATCATTGATTCATTCTACTCTAAAATTTACTATGATATCGTTGTTTTTAGAGATGTTTTCAATAATCAGTCTCTCAAAATCTCAAAATTGTGAATAATATACAACGATTGATTTAAATCAAAATGATTCCAAAACACCTCTAATTTGTTCTCCTTCGAAACGAGAAAACTTTAATCAGTGAGTTAAATCTCATTGTGGGACAACTTTAAATGGAAGTGTGTAATATGGCTTATTGTTTTCCTCAATAACTAATCATAAATCATACGCAAGTTGTTCTTGATCTATTCGAATTCAATGTCTAAAAAGAATCATTTGAATGCACGTTGGTCAACAACATGATTGCATTTGTATCAAACGTTCATATGACGGAGCTTGTTTATAAATCATCATTAGTATATATAAAATAAAATCTGACGAGGATGGTTTTAGTCTTCTGTATAATGAACATCTTGTGATCGCTTATCGACATTAGTTTCAATGTAGTATTTGATTGTCTGGTACATGTTTTGATCACGGACGATTTTGTCGTGGTAACGAGATTGTCGAACGAAGGGAATATTATTTTTTTGGGCGTATTTGGAGACGTTTCATTTCAAGACATTAACAATCTGTCCCAATCTTGGTCATCCATAATCATCATGTTTCACGATGTATGTAGGGACAGGCTCGTGGCCTGTCCTTTGAATGTTCGTTATATTATCATGAGGACGCCCCTCGAGGGCGTCCCTACGGACGCTGGGATTCTTTGTTTCGGATATATTCCAATGATATCATTTGTTCATGTTTGTTGTAAATTCACCCATATACAATAATAAATGCACATGATTTGGCATGATGATTCGTTCATGAACATCTACGAATTTTCTGGTATTCAATGCTAGGATCTCGCGGTCGCATATCTTCCCAATATCGGACAACATCATCTTCCCATCACGTATTTCCCCAAAATAATGCACACGATCCTGAGTGCAAATCGTAATGAAATACATCCCAGCAGAATGATAATCGTATCGCTGAGCACGAGGTGTTGTGCGAGAATGGAAGAGAGGCATAGAAGTTTTTGTGAAGTATTATTCTATTTTTCTTTTGAAGTTTTAAACCGAGAATAGATTCTCTCTTTTACCAATCAAATCTTTTTTTTCTTGGGATTCCAAACTCAATTAGATTGTGCCGTTGCATTGCTTTCTGCCAAATCAGAATGTTCTTTAGCTTTTTCTAACTTGCCTTTAAATGCTGATATTATTGCCATTATTGAATGCATAATGTAGTTTTCAATTGGAAGTTTCATAGTATCTTTATTGATTTTTTCTATCAGTAAGTTTTCAATTTCGTCATATAATTCCGTTTTCCCAGCAAGAACAACTAGTTCAGAAAAATCAAGATAAGAGGTCGTTATTACATTTGGAAAGTCTTTTTCATAGTCGAGTGACTTTTTGAAATATATCAAAGCTGTGTTGTAGTCTGATTTTAATTTATAGATTTGTCCTAATAAATTATAAGTACAACTCTTTTCAATTCTGTTATCGGGATAGTCAGTTAAGATTTTGTTTAAAAGAGTCTCAGCAATTGATAGCAAATTCTTATCTTCTGTTCCAATAAATTCTGTCGCCTGTACTCTCAAGTATTGAGCTCTTCAATATTTTCTTGCACGTCCGAGTTTAGCGAAGTATTCTTCCTCGTCTCTTTTTGTCCAAGTTTTCTTTCTATACCAATCTGTCATTGCTGAAATTTATTTAAAGAAATAAATAAGTGTATTTCCCCTACGGTCTAATCCACTTCGCATATCTCGGGAATGGGATCGTCTCACGGATATGACACACACCACACAACCATCGTATACAGGCGATCACTGATCGCCCCTACGTGTTTTGCGGATCTTGTTCTCGATTTTCTGGATTTGTTTGGATGTAATAGACGATGCGTTCATATTCTTCTTGATTACGGATGATGCGATCATAAAATGTTTTTTGTCGCGTGAAATTTGGAATATAAGGACGAATCTGCTTGCTACAATATCCTTTGTATGATTTGATGATGGTCGATACTGATGGTCAGGATCAATCAGTAATAATAATCCCATGAATATGGTTTGGCATAATGACGAAGGCGTCGCAATCAACATGATCATCATAATAATCAGGTATTTGTATCCATGCTTGTTGTGCGATCATTCCTACTGTATTCAAAACCATGACACCATCAACAATCTCTCAGAAATGATGCAAACGATCATCTGTGCAAATCGTCACAAAATATCATCATCACGCCGAATAATCATATCATTTTTTACGATTCTTTTTGCGAACAGGCAGATCCATACCGGCAAAACATACAAATTAAACGTAGGGGCGAATATTATTCGCCCGTTAATATTCATTCGCCGTTTTACAAAACGAATATTATTCACCCGTTGTTCAATCATTGAAATACGGGCGAGCGCAGCGAGGCGGAGGATTACGGTCTAATCCTATTCGCATATCTCGGGAACGGGATCGTCTCTCTGATATGATGTAGATTACAAAACCATCTGACCAATCTCTCTAGTCCATATCCAAATCACGCATGTGGCACGGTTCCATATTTTCTCAGGTCGAGGTATCGATCAAACACCTCAGGATCGAGATCGTGTTCTTTGATCTTCGCTAATAAGAGATCGTAATCATCTATTCTCGTAGAGCTTCCAATGACTTCGCCACAGCCTTCTGGTGCGAGTAGATCGCTACATAGCGCATATCCTGGCATATTCGGATCTTCTTTGGTATAGAAGGCTTTGATACCCATCGGGAAATGCGTGAGGAAGATCGGTGTCTCGACCATCGCCATATATTGCATCTCGATATCAGATCCGATGTCATCGCCTTGCTTGACGTCAAATCACTTGACGATCAAATCATCCACAAACTGCGCATGCGTCATCCTGATCCATGGCTTATCGACAATAGTCTCCAACGGTGATGGATCACGCCCGAGCGTGACGAGGTCAGATTTGTTTTGTTTTAATACTTGTCAGATAATATATTTGATCAACGCTTCTTGGATTTGCATGTTTTCTTCCTGCTGGATGAAGGGGATCTCTGCGTCCATCATCCAGAATTCGTTGAGATGACGGCGAGTCTTGCTCTTCTCCGCACGAAACGTAGGCCCGAAATCAAAACAACGCCCGACTCCATACATCGCAGCTTCGATATACATCTGCCCGGTCTGGCTGAGGTACATCGTCTCGCCATTGACGTGTTCGACCGCATACAAATCGGTCGTCCCTTCGCAGGCATTGGGCGTAAAAATCGGCGCATCGATCTTGGTAAAATCATTGGATCTCATCCAGTCATAGGTCGCGTGGATAATGGTATCGCGGACGCGTTGGATAGCTCTCTGCGTCTTAGAGCGTAAGTACAGATGTCTATGATCAAACAAAAAATCCGGTCAGTGATCATCTTTGGTCCCTAACGGGTAGTCTTTAGTATTTTGAAAAACATAAAAATCTGACACTTGAAGCTCGTATTCATCTTTTTTGGGATGTTTGGAGACGGTTCACGTGATGCTCACAGAGGATTCTTGACCCAGGGATGCAAATTCTGCAAATGTTGCTTCATCGAAATTCTTAGCTTCGACGACACACTGGATATAACCAGATCCATCACGTAGTTCTACGAATGCGACTTTACCACTAGAGCGAATAGTTTGGACTCGTCAGTTGAGCGTAACGGTTTGACCGACATGATCAACGGTGAGGTGAGAGATGAGGGTAGGAGTCATGGGGGAGAGGGGAAGGGGGATAAAAAGAGGGGAAATATATTACATACCGTATGGCATAGGATTGTCTTTAATAATTTGCTGTTCTCTAATAATCGTAAATCATTTCATGTAAGCAACCAATTTTTCTAATGACGTATTGATTCTTTTTCCGATTTTTTGACTTTCTTCTGTTTGTTCACCGTTGAGGACCTTAGTAACATTGCGAACAATCACATGATCGGGCAAATAACAGATTTTGGTATTTTTGTAGCTACTCATACGAAGCTCTGCTATCGGATACGCTCATCATGTCCCAGACGAAACGCCAATCAACAATCATGGCTTGTGAGCAAGTTCATTATCATCACATCGAAGGAAAAAGTTTTTAAGTACTCATGGTACCATTCATCATCGCTCTGGACTGACAATTATTATCCCGTCAGATCTGGAAAGGGTCTTATGGTATGGTTCCCAAATAAGTTTTCATGATTCAGATTCTGAGTTATTCTCATCAGTATGATATGGCAGATGACTTTCTCATAGATCAATCAATGATGCAGAGATTCAACTTGTTTCAAGATGATTTCTACAATAATTTGCAACTTTGGTAGATTGAGAATCTGGATTTTGTGATCAAATAATGAGAGAGATATGCATGAGAAATAGAAAACAAAAAACAAAAATTATACAGAAGGTTCTTGTTTAAACGAATAAAGTATTCAATCGATATCAATATTGATTGGGTATTTTTCTCTTTTACATCAGTATAATAATATTTCAAAGTGAGGGATATAAAATGGTCGAGGGTCAATTGTGATTGTTTTTCATGTAATGATATAGGTAACTGTTCTTTTTTGTCAATCTCATATATATGTTGGTACTGTTAGTGTGTCGTCGGAGTCTTTTCATAGAGAGCAATCGAATGCGATACTATCGAAAAATAATGTAAGTGATTGGAGCATATCATAGTCTATGTCATTATTATTTTGCTTTGCAATAATTTCATTAATTTCTTTATCCACAGAAAATAGTTTTTTACTCATTTCTTTGACATGAGATAGTACAATGCTATCTATAACAGCTTCCCCATTCATTTTTTGTATAGATTGTTCTCTATACTTTTTTCTTTGTGTCAAACGTTCTCTTTCATTATCTCTCAATGCTATGATATCTACGACGTCAAATTCATCATATCATCTATCGTGGTCAGCAATTCCAGAAAGCCATTTTTCTTTACTAAGAAGCGGCAATAGAAAATCTTCATTCCCCCAAAATGATGCTATTTGCGAAGCAAATCTTGCATGAAACCTATGAGGGATAATAAGATTAGATGATTGATGATAAAACATAGTATTATTATTAATAAAAAAGGTGTCTTTTACAAACTTCTTTTTTACCTTCCACTACCACGAAACTCAACAAAAAACTTCTACTCGATCTGATTGTCTGCACTCATCAGTTGAGCGTGACGGTTTGATCAACATGATCAGCGGTGAGGTGAGAGATGAGGGTGGAGGTCATGGGGGAGGGAGAAGGGGAGAGGGATAAAAAACTATAGATTTGGCAACTTTTTGGAGATATTTATGTCAAGTAATGACTTCATCTGACTTATTGCTGTTTGATTCAAGAGTTTGATTCTTTCGGATTGTGGATAGCCCAACTTAATACATTCAGCATTCATACTTTCTATATTTGCCAACACAATGAGCTGTTCTATATTTGCATGATCTCTCATGTTACCTTGGATATCAGGATTTGACTCTCTCCGTTCTTTAGCGGTTTGTCCAAACAAAGCTACATTGAGAACATCTGCTTCATCTGCGTATACAAAACTGACTTTTTGTTTATCCAATATTGGAGGGATAAGTGTCTCTTTGATAGCGTCGGTATGGATTTTATAATTGATCTTTGTTAAGAATCTTTTGACATTCCGGTCAATGGCTTGTGTTTCTTGTTCTTTGAGCCTTTGAAATTCTTTGATGAGATATAACTCAAACTCAACTGAGACCCATGATGCGAACTTGACTGCAATATCTTTATGTGCAAAGGTTCATCATCAATTTCATGACTTACTCATCAATCCTATAGCTCCAGTCTGTGTAACCCATCTGGACGGAGAAAGAGTAAATGCATTTGTCCCCGCTTGTTTTTGAAAGGCATCGAATTCGACCCCTTTGAAGTCTGGATTATTGATTGTCTCTCGTAATCAAAGAAAATCCACTGTATTTCTCAGTCTTAATCGATTTGATACTACATCTTTGGGTTCAAATTGGTTTTTATATCTTGCAATATCAGTGAGACTAATAAACTCTTCTTGCTGAACTTTACGATAATGAATATCAATTCACAAGATGTGGATAGATGACGACATATGTACCATACGATAAAGAAACAAAATCTATCAATATATGTTATCTATCCAGATACACCACGAAACTCAATGAAAACAACCTTACCTGATGATCTGATGATTTGTACTCATCAGGCGAGCGTAACGGTTTGATCAACATGATCAGCGGTAAGGTGAGAGATGAGGGTAGGAGTCATGGGGGAGGGGAGGGGGATAAAAAGAATTATTGAATTTGTTTTTTGAGTTCAACAAAAATGGGACGCAAGACTTTTTCAAACATAATCATTGATGAAATCAAAAATTCATTAATATCAGGTCGTTGTTCTTTATCAAAGATATTTGCTCAATCAAGATTATATGCAACTCTCGACATTTTTTGTTATCCATTCTTTCTCGTGATAGAGTCTGTTTACATTCTTTTTCGATGCGATCTTTATAACTCAACAGAAGATCAAAAAAAGATTTATTTTCTTCTTGTGTATTTCTCGTAATTGCAAGTTCTATCCCAACATATCACTTTGTAATCAAAAAATTATAATGTACTCACGATATTCCTGTTCATCATGAACTTAATCGGTGATCTTTACTTGGACTTGTATTTTGATAAATTAGCGTCTTTCCTTTGAGTTGAGGAAGAAGTTGTTTCCAAAAATCTGATCTAATGTGATGACGATCTTTGAGTTCTGATTGCTGTGAACGTTCTTCTTGATGCTTATTCCCCATACTGATGATGTAGTCAGCAGCATCTTTGGTTGGAATAATTTGTTCTATATCAAGCATCAGCTTTCCATCTAGTTCAAACAATCCTACTTTGAAACACTGGACTGCGATATTGAAATTAATGAGCCACAGTGCTGTTGATGTGACTTCTTTGCGAAACGATCAAGCAACCAGAATAATTCTTTGTGATTGTCACTGATTGAGCGTAAGTTCTTCATACTCGATATTATCAAAAAAAATAGTCAATTCATCAATTGCAGATCATCATCATTGTTTATCCAGGTATGATTGGAAAATTTGTCTGATTTGTTCTTTGGTCAAAGTGGACGTATATGAAGCGTATTTGAGAGCTTGTCGTACCACATCTCTTCCCGTATCATCAAGTTTGTTTTCTATCACCACAATGTTTCATTTGGTATCAAGAGCTAGCAAATCAAGTCTTTCATTTGTATCTTCAAATCCATCAAATTCTTTTTGAACGATCAGTAGCTTTTCTCCCAAAACATCTGGATTTTGTGCAATTCGCTCTTGAAGGTGTTGTCTTTCTTTGAATCATCAATTAGAAAAAGAAACTTTGTTAATGGGTTTACTGATTTTGTTTTGAGCAAGATCTATGAGATACATAAGACACAAATAGATAAATATAAAAAAATAACTATACGTCCACATAGGTCAGACTTATATTTTTTTTGTCTAGAAATTACAACACAAAGGCGAATCTGACGATATTGATAGTCTCGATTATTTGTTGATGTGAATCAATATCTCTTGTGCATCACCAAGGATGACGACATCATCTTCACCACAATATGCAGGGATGGTAGTATTGATCGCGATGATGGTGCCTTGTGGATGATGCATTTTGTACCATCACAGCAGTCATCTATCACCAGACCCGAGTCAGACCGTAATAATCGCATCTATCTCACGACATGCCTCTGGAGGAAACGCATCACGAAATGCTTGTGCATCATCAATCATGAGTGGCTCGATACCCGTCTGCTGGTGGAGAGAATCAGTATTTTCTGTCACGATATTATTCCCATAGCGGAGCAAGAGCTCTTTGATCACTCTGTGTGCCGGCGTAGGTTTGCACTCTTGCATCTGACGAGCAAATCACATCCACGATTGTTTCAATACTTGCAGATCGGCGAGATAGGAGATCAAGCATGGATCCATCTCGATATCCAGATGGTTTTGCACGCCCAAGGCTTGCTTGAGATCATGCATACTAGGAAGTCATGCATAGATAGATAACCCAGCACCAGTATATCGTGTGTGCGTATGCGTACGCAGGTAGTCTGCGAATTGTGTGGGTGTTCGTTGGATTGGTATATTGGACGCAGGAGTATAGTGAGGAGCTAGTTGATAGTTGGAGTCAAAATCATGCTTTGTTCACAAATTTTCTGCAGTATCAGGATACAAGAAATCTAAAATCTGACACTTCTCATGAATGAGATCAGAGTTATATGTTTGTAAGAGTTTTTGATACAATACTTGATCAATCATACATTCAACCCAAAACTCTCCATCTTTTGTGCCCAGGCGGATGATATGGTGGGGATATTCTCGACGAAACACTTTGTCTTCATGAACAATCTCTTCAGGATTAATCTGATAGACGGGAGAGAGCAGGAGGTTGGACATGAAGATCGAAAGAAGATAAAAGAGAG
>JBGTAD010000027.1:0-13241 GCA_041750055.1 Candidatus Absconditabacterales bacterium
AAAAAGTGATTTTAAATGTGACGAGTTTGGAGTATAGTGTGCGAATTTAATACTTTCGGTAATGTATTAATACTGAAAAAATGCATTATTAGTCTCTGGAATTCAATGAGTATTAGAAAAAGAAACGAAAGTGGCAATGTGCTCCTGTGAGTTCTACAGAGTTTGAGACAGCCTATCAGGTATTGATCGAGAAGTTGAAACCGATGGTGTGAGAGTTGGAGTTTTTGAGATAAGATCGAGAAAAGTCTCGGAGAGGCGATGCTAATACCCCACCGTCATTCAAGCTCATTCTACTCTCATGACCACTCTCCCAAAAACATAAAATATCTTGAATCTCCCAAATATATTGGATAACTATCTTAAATAATATTTCAGTCATTTATTTTGTAATGTATACTGATGACGACAACCAAAAAATCTGACAAAAAAAACGCACTGTAAAGCACTCAATATATCAGTTTGACTATTTTTGTAATGCTCTCACTGGTAGGGATATACCAAGTATCTACAGGAAATACAGAAGATGGCATTATCAATATTGTCATTGGTAGTTCTCTGTCTGCTTCAGTCATACCCTTTGACTATAACAAAGCGCCTTGATGGCAAAAAATGATAGTAATAATCTACGCTCTCATATTATTCGTAGCAATGGCATACATGATTATCGCTCCTTTAGTCCAGTAGTATACACTTTCTATTCCCCAACCAACAAACCAAAATCCCTTAGCCAAATCTGACCGCTCTGTGTGTGTCAGATTTTTTATAGAGTTATCGTTATAGCAGAGAATTTACACATCATATACCATACATATTTATGAGCACAATGTCATGTAAATATATGTATTATTTATCCAATACTGTGTTATAGCTTTTTTTTTGAGTATACTGATAGATGTATGACCATCAATTTTTATATATAGTATGTTGAGCACTATGTTTCATAGATACCGTCTCTTTATAGTATTGATAGCAGTATATATACGAGGATCAAGTTGGTGACATGCGTCATCAATATCAGGATTATTGTTGCCAAATTTGACTACCACAGCACAGTACATCTCTGGAGATATCGTCAGTATCCAGATATCCTATCAAAACACTGGAAACGTCGCACTCAACAATGCATCGCTCTCGATAGATCTGCCTTCATTTATGTCTCCATATCCAAGTCCTACGATTATTTCTCTTGGATTTTTGGCTATCAATGCTACAGGGAGCAATATACGAACGTGAATAGTCTCAAGGAACGGATTCATCGGATGATGACTACAAATATGTCTCAATAATGACTCTACCAGCCTAGTATGTACGACGCTCAATATCCAAGAAAACATTGGAACATGCTGAGATAATAGAGTCTGAGGAAACGAAACGTGTGATATCGTCAATGGTGCTACTCGTGATATCAATAATCAATCGATACAGCCATACCAAACGTGTAACTCATGTCAGATACAAAGTGATGCAGCAATCAATACTGTCATACTTGACTATCTCTGGGAAGGAACAAGCTACTGACAATCAGCTCAAGTACCCATCTATCTGACAGGAGTATTGCCTGGGGTATGTAGCCAACTCACTACCGACAGCCAAAGCCAATATGACACACTACCTGTCAACAAACAATTCGTATGTAAAGCTGCTCAATATACGCCTCAGGTTACCACAGCTACCCTAGATTGCAAAAACGGACAGGTTTTTCAATGAGTCGTAGATCAAAACGGAGAATATAGAGCATCGTGTACGTTCTCCACAGGAGGAATCTACAATGCTCAATGTCTGGTATGATCTGAGACCGTAGTACTCAACCAATGTCTACGTCCTACCACCATAGGTATAGCATCTCCCAACGTGTGTGGTGATGGCATCGTCGACACGACTAATATCTACAACACAGAAGAATGTGACCTCGGAACACCTGATGGACAGACGATACAAAACACAATATGAAAAGATCGTAATGGAAATCAAATCAGCCGATCTGGACAGCAATGAAGATACCAATGTACCCAATGTAGAATATCATGATGACAACCAGCACAATCACCCAAATGTAGTGCCGCAGATACTGCGATATCAGCGCAAGTATGAGAAATCGTACCATTTTGGCGAGATATTGATCTCACTGATACCAGTACCGTCAGCTCAGCTAATGAATGTGGAGCTACAGATAGCCAAGGCAGATACATCAATGAAGGCAAAGTAGTCATATCTAGTATGCAATGTAAATTCGAAGTATTCAATGGAATCAACAAACGCGAAACAATCAACAACGTATCCCAAATCTGACGAAATCCGTTTGCAGATAGAGGATGATATACAGCATGTAATGTAGACTGACGAAAAGGACCCGACAACAATATACTGCCCATCTTCCAATACTTCCAAACAAATTATTTTGATAACAAATCTGACTATCTTCTTTTCAATCCTTGAAGATATAGTTTTAGACTAGATGATGCAGCATTAGTCAACTGAAATGTCTGAGAATACAAAATCAGCCTCGAAGAAGTAAAATACACATTCTGTAGAAATGGCTCAGCAACTGCGGGTATCCCCTATCCTAGAGTATGTCAGACCAACCTAGCAGTGACCAAGCCATTACTCAGCCAGAGATGAATCAATATGGCTGGTTCTAGTGAATTACGATCAGATTTTTATGATATTATTGGAAATAATATTGGGAGTCAGACCAATATGAACCTCCTCACCACAATCACAGCCAACAAATTTAATATGACGAGAAGTCTCAGTAGCAGAGTAAATACAATCGTATCTACTTACAAAAACCAATGAACTGTCAGCAATGGAACCGCTATAGGAATATCTGCCACAGCCGGATCCACTGTCAAAAAAGTATCAGGCAAAAACATACGAATACTAGAAAGCACAAGTGATAAGACCTTTGTATTCGATGATCAAAACAATCTCGTAGATCCATTCACCATTATCATCCCCAACGGCAATCTCATCATCAAAGGAGATAGTAGTACGGCATGAATGTTTTTGGTACCCAATGGATATATCGTATTCGCAGACCAAGATAATGGATGTAGTATCAACGGAGTAGATGCCGGTAGCAACCAAAGCCTCACACAATGGCAATGAAAACATGAAAGACAAGTCGTCAATGGAATCTACATATCAGGAAGATGATTTAATGGACCCAAAATGGCTAACGACAATACACAGAAAAATCGATGTCAAGAATGATGACTCACGATCAGAGGAATTGCTGTATGACCTAATTTGCAAAACCTCGCTAACGCAAGAAGATCAGAACTCAATTCACGATTTACTACCTTTGACTGTCCTGTGACCAGTGACATCGCTGCGTATAGATCATGTATACTCTCAGAGAGGAGAAAAGAGCTGTTTTATGGTTCATCGCTATTGATAGATACCAACACCGCTATCCGAAACAACCTCCCCCCTCTTGCTATACAACTGAGAGATATCCTCAATTTCTACAGGCAATAAATCATATCAACCCATATCATGAAATCATGAAATCATAAGATCATCAATCAAGCACCAAAAAAACTCACACAAGAACAATCATAGCTGCATCATCATCCGTGATGCAGTTTTTGCATAGTACAAATTACCTAGATACATCAGATCAGATCAAAGCAAAAAAGACGCAAAAAACGCAAAACAACAACAAAACAACAAAAAAAAACTGAACCTCAAGACATATCGTATCAATAATACATTGAAAGACGATTATGAATTGAATCGAACAGCATTTTTGATACTATGATATGCTAAGACAATATGATCTTCACATAAGATATCATGATATCTCAATACAGTCCTTTATGTTATATAATCAAATACCCGTATGTCCCAATCAACTTGGATCACAAATGTGATATTTGCTGTAGCAATACAGATATGTATAGTACTATGAGTATCTATCAGCATCATCCCTTGAGTACATAGCTATGATCAGCATAGTCTACTCACTGCCGAACACCTCAAACGCGATATCAAATTATCTTTGACATCGTCTCATGCGAGAATACCTACGTCATCTACGCATAGCATTTTCAAACAGTTGAACACATTAGCCAGACTCTCTAGCTGAAACAACAATCTCTCTAGACACTATACAACAATCAAACACGAAATCGTGCTATCACTCCTATGACCTGCCTACAAAACATCACGCCGTCAGGATATATCAGCCATAAACAGCTGAAACATACAAACCTCAAACCCAACTATCTCTCGCCCAGTCTCAGACACAACAGCCAACTCATCCCAAGACAGCCAACCAATATCCATACAACCCCAAAGAATCTGCGGAATGCGAATCAGCTACCCAGTCAATACAAGCGGGTCTGTCAACGAACTATGACTCTCACAACTCCTACAGATACGATGATGAGATCCTAATCGTGATATGCTCTGTCTATCAGTAGCAGCTGGGATATCATGATATAATGGGTGAGCTACTCATGATGCTCGCATTAGAAATTCCTTACTACAACGTATCAATTCACAATAACACGTCTGTTTATCTCATTCTCCATCCCAATACTACCCTTATGTATCATGTACTCAATAGATCAAGCGAACATTCACTGATTCAGAGGATTTTAGATAATAGGATGCTATGAGACGTCAGCATTGATGAATTTTTAGAACCTCGCTTTCAGTCTTGTCGACTTGATCCGTATCTACTAGATGGTATGCCTCAGGCTGTGGAGAGAATCAATCAAGCCATGCTCTCTGGAGAGAAAATCATGGTTTTTGGAGATTATGATGTAGACGGCGTGACGAGTAGTTTTTTATTGTATAGATTCTTAGTGACATATCTGCACTATCCTCATGTGAGTATTATGTTTCCCAATCGTCTCACTGACGGCTATGGTCTCAAATCCTATCATCTGGATCAAATCAAAGACAAAGGGGTTAGTCTTGTGATTACTGTAGATAACGGAATCACTTCAATAGCAGAAGCCAAACACGCCAAACACATCTGACTGGATTTGATCATCACCGATCATCACAAAAACCTTCCTGAAATCCCTGAAGCAATAGCAGTGATCAATCCGCAAGTTTCTCCCGAATATCGATTCAAAGGAATCTGTGGTGTAGGAGTAGCATTCAAACTCCTGCGAGCACTCGCCAAGCACCATATCGGCGACCAAGACTCTCTCAAAAAAGTGATGCGTTATTTCCTTCCTATCGTAGCAATCGGAACCGTCGCAGATTGTGTTCCTTTGATTCATGAGAATAGATTGTTCGTCAAACTGGGCCTAGAGTATCTCAATAGCAAACAATGAGTCCCCCAGTCATTGATGAATTTCGTAGACTACCTCAAGATCACAGATCCTGTGGATACTTTTCATATCGGATTTTTGATCGGGCCAAGGATCAATGCTGGAGGAAGAATCGTTTCTCCGTACGAAAGCCTGTATACTCTACTGTACTCTGGAGAGAAACAACTCCAATATCTCAAATCTATCGACACGATCAATACAGAAAGAAAAAAACTCCAAGAAAAAGCCTATACGATTGCTGAGAAACAAATCGATCACGATGCACTAGTGAGTATCGCCATCAGCGAAGAATTTCATGAGGGAGTCGTATGAATCGTAGCAGGAAGACTATCAGAAAAACACTACAAACCTAGTGTCGTCTTATCAATCAAACTAAAAGAATGAGTTGCTGTCTGATCACTCAGATGACCCGAATATTTCAATGTAATAGATATGCTATACGATCTACGTGATCTGCTAGAAAGATTTGGATGACACAAACAAGCATGATGACTCACGATCAAACTCGATCGTCTCGACGAATTCAAACAGCAGGTCCATGCATACTGTCAGCGTATGGTCACACCACAGAATTTGCAAAAAATACTCATGGTCGACACACACCTCCTGCCTCATGAACGAAACACTGATACTCTCCATACGATACAACGTCTTGCTCCATTCGGATTGGGTAACGAAGAGCCGCGCTTCGTACTAGAAGATGTGAGTATCAAATCAGTACAAAAAGTCTGATCCAGATGAGTCGGTCATCTCAAATTCACGCTCCTATACGGAGACCATACCATCCAAGCACTTCAGTGGTCCAAAGGAGATCGCCTAGATCAGCGATTAGGAAAATCTCACGTCACGGTGATCGGCAAAGTCAAACCCGATAGCTATCGTGGAGGATATTCCCTCGCTATCGATGCCTTATACGACTCTGACCTCACGACTACCTAGCAAGATCCCCCTCCCCCTATGCAGGCTGGCGCTATCATGACATCCTACGCTTACTAGATCAGCGGATATGATCACGGATCGCCTGATCCAGAGCCTCATGGACTCTTTCGGGTCCTGCCACATGATAGTCTAGCTGGACTTTTTTATCATCCCAAAAATTATTCATCAGCTCACCCACTCAGACTTTCACGAGATTTACGATCTGAGGATGTTGACCATCTCGTTGCATAATCGGTAGATCATTAATGTCGTTGCCGATGTACACGATAGTAGTCGGATTTTGGATATCCCTCATCAGTTGTATCAATCAGTGCTTTTTGTCGATTCACACAGGTGTGATATGTGCGATAGATCCTTGTACCACAGTATGGATATGTGTACTGATGTGTGTACTACATGCATCACGCAGAGCCTGTTTCATAGTCTGGCTTTGGGAAGCGTGAGGATCTCGTGCATGGACTCGTAGCTGACAGACACGATCATACTCAGCCTGCACGAAGAAACTCTCCAAATCTGACGTATGAGAAGCATAGTGAGCACCATACAGACTCGAGAGTCTTTGTGGGTCAGCTTTTCAATCTTTTTCATGGATCCAAAAAGTCGCATGATCACTAAAAGCCGTTCAATCACATGAATTGAGTAGTGATGATATTGAAGGGAATCAAGAATCAATACTTCAGGGTATTATCGTAGCATTGTCAGATTGGACTATAGGATAATACGAGACAGAAAAAATCTGATCACGAATATCAGAAATGAGTTTGTATGATTCATCGAATGCTTCACTACTGAGAGTATTAGCATGGATGACTTGCTGAGTTTGCGGACATACAAGTGCTGCTCATCACTCTGTGATCATCGGTAGACGCATATGGTCATGTACGCGCGTTGACTTCAATACGCCCATAGCACTCGTTGACGATCTCCCTGTAGCAACAGTGAAGGGTATGCCATAGTGCTGAAGCAACTTGAGAAGCTCTCATGAAAAAGTAATGTGATGACGTTCGAGTTCTTCAGACCGTTGGCGAATACAGCTAGATCCATCCATATCTACTACTACAATAATTCCTTCACTAGGATTTCATTTCACACTGCTAGGTAGCCAGATATTGTTTTCTTCCATACCATGTCTTTTCCGAAGATGACTTCTTTCCCAGAGATCGTTTTTCATCACAACACACTTGTCATAAAAATGTATAATACATTATATGCAAAGCTGTCATCGTTTTCAATATGTTTGTCTACTCACAGACCACGAGATCTTGCATACAGCAGGATATCAACAATTTCTAAAACTAATATCAAAAACTAATGTCAAAAACTAAAAATCAAAATACCACCCACAATAAGGTGGGTGGTATTTCATAATAACCGAATAATCTTACACAAGATTTGATATTACTCAGATACTGGTTCTTGAGCAACTTCCTTTGTAGTTACTGGTTCGTCACTATGAGAATCTGTAGTTTCTGTAGTCCTTTTTTCTGGACGTAGATATGCCTTCGCTTTGACAACAGGGCTGTGTGTTTTCTCTGATGTTGATTTATCAGAAGTAGTTCCTGATGCCGGCGGCTCTTTGAGTACTTTCATACTCAGTCAAATTTTTCTTCTATCAATATCGATAAGGATAACTTTAGATCTTACAACTTGTCACATTTTGAGCATCTCAGATGCATTGTTGACAGGTCTATGATCCAGTTCTGACAAGTGAATAAGTCCATTGATATCATCATACATTCTCACGAATGCACCATACGGTACGAATTTCACTACTTCTCATTCGATAATATCTCATACTCTGAATTTTTCAGGGATGATAGATCGAGGATCAGGTTTGAGTTTTTTTGCGGATAGAGAGATTTTACCTTCTTCCAATCCAATCACCTGGACTTTCATATTTTCTCATACTTTTCACAATCTATCAATGCTATTGACGTGTCCGTACGTGATCTCTGAGATATGTACCAATCACTCAATACCACCACCGATCGTCACGAAGAACCCATACGAGGATACCCCTGAAATAATACCATCAAATTCTGATCAGATAGCAATATCTTTCATAATAGCTTCTTTTTCTTCTCTCAGAGCCTCTCTTTCTGACAAGATCACTCTTTTATCTTCTTCGTCTACATTGAGTACTCTGACCGTGAACTCTCTTCCAATCAATCCAATCAACTTCTCAAAAATCTTTTCACTATCTCCATCCTCTACTCTCGGATAGTTGACAGGTGCCAATTGTGACAGAGGAATAAATCATTTGATACCATGCATATCAATGAGAAGACCTCATAGATTCGCTTCTGTAGGAATAACAGTAAAGATTTCATCTTTATCAGCTTTTGCAAGCAAGTCGTTCCAAACATCATATTGCAACAATTTGGATACGGATACGATATAATATCACTCGTCGTGTTTCATCGTAGTACTAACTATCTCTGCTTCTACTCATGTACCTGGAGAGAGTTCTACATTATTTCTTTCGAGGTCTTTGAGCTCTTTGGACAGGATAATACCCGTATAAAAACCTCACTCACACGATATCAATAATCAAGTATCGATTTTTTTCAGGACAATTCATGAAATTTTCTTACCTTGTTTGATCGTTGGGACGGATACCTCACCTTGCTGCATTTGCTTCAATAATTCTGCTGAGTTCATAATAAAATAAAAATAAAAAAATAAAAATAAAAATCTGATACTATGATACTATAAATATGCTGTGTATAAGCTCTCATATATTGCAGTAGCACGAACTATACAGTATATAGCGCACTCACACAATATAGCAACTACACTTTCATATCGAGTTTTTTAGATACTGCTTGGTAGATCTCTAGTTTGTTAGCTTTGAGATATTTGAGGAAAGATCTTCTTCTTGCTACTTTTTTGAGCAAAGATCTTTTTGCATCCACGTCTTTAGCGTGCTGAGCAAGATGCTTTTGGAGCATAGTGATTTCTGCTGACAGGATACCAATTTGCTTCTCAGGAGATCAAGTATCACGCTCATGTCTTTGGAACAGAGCATTAGGATCTTTTTTCTCATTCTGGACGCTAGGTGTAGTCAGCTTTTTTTCTTCTTTTACGACACTTACCGGAGTAGATGTTTTTGATGTTGTTTTTTTAGTAGCCACTTTTTTTGTAGTAGCAGTTGCTTTTTTTGCAGATGATGCTGTTTTTTTGGTAGGTGCCATGATAATAATACATGAATAAAGTAAAATAAAAACTCTGACATCTTACACAGTCCACCTTTAGACCGTCGTTAGCGCCATGATACACTGTGAGCAATACCGACATAATGATTGATCAAGACGCACCTATAAGGAACGATACAATCAATGCTATATGATCGATACATATCGATATGGTAGTGAATTCACACAATGCCTTCGATAGGAATCGAACCTATATCTACCCCTTAGGAGAGGGTCGTTCTATCCGTTGAACTACGAAAGCATGTTACATTCCGCTCCTCACAGCACGAACAGAAAAACAAATCGATAACTAGATCCTATAGGGATTTTTTTGAAAATTTCAATACGATGTTGTCACAATTGTTTCACAAAAGCAAAAATAACGGTAAGAAACAAAGTGTGCTTGAATCAAGACCAGACACTAACTATACCATTCGCTATGTGATACAAACTCATTATGAAAGATGCATTTTGGCAACTCTTGTGAAGATTCATCAGCGCTGGAGCGGGATTTTTCGTCATTACACTGATGAGTCCCTACTTATGACCACTCAGATACGGAGACTATTCTACGATACTCAAATATTTTGCAATATGGTCTGCATTAGCTGATTTTGGTCTGTATGTCATAGCGCTCAAAGATCTATGAAAAATCAAACACGAACAAGAAACATCATGACAATGATCTGAGAATCTAGCATTATATTACTCCAAGTTCGTATCCAGTAGATTAATCGTCGCGGTAGTCGTATATACAGTAGCTTTGATCCTAGCATACCTCATCCCCGCATATACAGCCAATCCTTATATTGCTATCGGGTTGCCTCTGGGTATGTTTTTCTCTGCTTCATTTGTTGCTAGTGGCATCACACAGCTCCCTTTTCAGCTATATCGGAAAATGCATCACGTCACGATCGCTATGATCCTAGCTAGAACTACGCAACTCGCAGTATTAGTATTGACGATCCTAGTGCGATTTCCTGGAGCCTCTGTATCATTTTCTGAGAACCCAGACTCATCTGCGCTTTGGGCGTTTTGATTGATATTGTTTTCGGTAGTATGTAGCGCTCTGATGCAATGCCTGTATACCCTACGACAATGATGAGCCATTTTACCTTTACGTTTTCATATAGATTGGAAGTTTAGCCGATCATTGATACAACGTAATGCACAATACGGCGTTGCGTATTTTATGAGTAGTTTCCACACATTGATCGTGCTGATATTACTATCTATCATGTATCCTACGATTCAATGATATACATACGTAGGTATTCGATGATTAGCACTCAGCTTTGTAGAGATGCTATTGATCATCCCACCCTCTATCGCCAACGGTGTCATGCACAAAAGCGCCCACTACTCTCTCCAACAAAAACAAGCAAGCTATGGAAATCTGATGGTACTGATGGTACGAATTGCTTGACTCATCGGCATTGTGCTAACACTGTATAGCCAGGATATCATCAGTATAGTAGCGTGAAGCAAGTATCTCACTACGAGTACCGCTATAGGATCAGATATATTGTTACCTTGGTTTGGTATCGTCTTAGTACTCAATTTTATCAAACAAGTCATGAATTATATCTTTGTATCTACAGAATTACACAACAATCTCTTGCGAGTCAATGGGCGAGGCGTACTGATCGGCACATCGATATGATGAATATTGATACGACATGGCAACATCCTAGGGTGACTAATGACTCAGATCCTGCTGGAGATATTGTTTGTATGATGATCTCTATGGGTAGCATCACACCACAAAATTCTACCTACGATACCTCGACAAGTTGCTATGCGTCTGGGCGCTATCATGCTAGCAATCTGAATCTGAACTCGGTATGTTGTACAATTATTACAGCCCTATCATTCTATTGGACTCAGTATCGCGTCATGAGCTATCTGCGTATGATTGGTAAGCACTTTTTCTCGGACATCACTCACACATCTCATGAAAGGACTAACACACGATGAAGTCACCTAGCATCCAATAACATACAATACAATATATCACATCAATACAATAACATATAGAAACAATATGATTGTTACCTCAGCATTTGCAAAATAAAAAACTATCTATACAATACTATCAGTATATGTATTATTTCATAACTTAGCGATCCTCAATGCCACCACAACCAACCATCGACCTGAGTAGTCTGTGAGCGAGTTTGGGACAAAGCTCCGCTCCGCCGCCAGACCTCTCATCTAGCACCTCACAACAGACATCTCCCGCTCCTGCGCCAGCACCAAATGCCTGATTTACCATACCCGCCCAGCAACAACCCGTCTGATACCCTGGTATGCAAATGCCATCTATCATCAATGTGCCCCAACCTCCAGGACAACAATCCTCACCAAACATCAATGTCACAATCAACGACAAAGCATGAACGTGATCGATTAGTCTGAACACAAACGCCGAACCCCAAGACTTTACCATCGTATCTGTATTGGTAAGTCTGGTATTCATAAGCGCATGAGCAATTATTTTATGAGAACAACTCGACTTGATTCAGATTTCATATATGAATATTGATATGATTCAAGTGAGTGCATTGCTTGTGATATTGGGTGGGTGCCTACTGTTATTCAAAAGATTTCGAGTTATCAGATTACTATGATCACTAATGTTTTTAGGATCATTAGCATGAGTTATCAGTTTGGCCTTTTTTGCTTCGTTTGGACCAGATAGCTCTCTAACAGCATCCAGGATGGTGAACATCGATGCAGCTCCTAGTTCGACAGACCTATGATCGATACAATTCGATAGCATCATCAGCGATATATCTATGCGTGCTTCGACAGGTCAAGAGTGACTAAGATGAACCGTCAAGAGCGATAGACCTATCAGCATCAGCGTATCTACGGGAATCGTACGCTATCACGAATATCCAGATCGAAATCCGGTCCAGTCTATCTCCAGTTCATACGAACTCATCCACGGATTTCTTCCTATTGATCATCTAGGTGTCAAACAATTCTACGGATCTACAAATCTGGATCTCTCTCAAGCCAACATCAAAAACATCACCCTGGCGTCTAGTATCGCCGAACATACCATCAATATAGGCGAAGGAATGTCAGGTTCGACAATAGATATCATGGGATGACGAGTAGACACGTCAGTGAATATACCAAAACAAATGTGACTCAAACTCGAGTATCTCCCAACACGATGAAAGCGACTATGAGGAATTGATCTAGAAAACATGAGCGCACAGTCCGATGAAAGTATGCGAGTATCATCTAACTATGCTACCGCTGAATCCAAGATCACTGTTCGCATCCATTTGATCGGATGATCTGTCAAAGTCAGACGAAACTAATGAATAATACATGTATTCATAACATCTCACCCCTCATTGCATGATAAAATTTGCATTTATGAAATAAATATATACATTCTATATCGTGTAGTTATCATTATGATGACCTAACACCATACCAACGAACACTCATACCAACGAACACTCATAACCAAAACTCATCCATGCATTATCAATAAAAATATAAACCAAGAACATCTTCCAATCATAGTACTACGATCCAAAACTTTATCTTTTTATCATTGCTACACTCATGAATAAACAAAAACAAATGCTCAAGTATATGGAAAACATCCTCAGTAATATCGAAGCAGATATCAAAAGAGTCAAAACGATGATTCAACAATTGCAACACGATGAAGATCCCACAGAGGATCAAGAATACAATCCTAATATTCTCACGCCCAGCAGTGCACTCCAATCATACGAAGAAGAAAACATCAAAGTCATAGAAGGGGTATTTGATTGATATTTTATGATAG
>JBGTAD010000028.1:0-2334 GCA_041750055.1 Candidatus Absconditabacterales bacterium
ATTTTTTATCGATGTATTCAGAGCCAGACCCAGGCACCAATATCCTACCTCTTACTTGTTACGTTATTGCTTGAAAAAACCCTCTCACTTGTCTAGCATCGAGGTCAGATTTATTTATGTATATTGCAATCTCTGAATGAAACTACAAGTCAACTCAGCACGCAGACAAGCTCTCATGAGAGCTCATACCGCCACACATCTATTACACGCTCAGCTACAGACCATCTTCCCCACGACTCAGCAAGCCTGATCACTAGTAGATGATGATATACTGAGGTTTGATTTTCAGGCGCCTAGGGCACTCACAGCGGATGAGATCCATCAGATCAACGACCAGATCAACCAACTCATCGCTCAGTCTCATATCGTCACGATCCAGGAGATGGCCTATCCAGATGCGATCAAGCTATGAGCGAAGGCTTTTTTCGAAGACAAGTACGGAGATGTCGTGAGAGTTGTACAAGTCATAGATCAGCAAACACAATCTCCCAACTACCTCTCTATCGAACTATGTGGAGGAACACACGTCTCTCATACGAACGAAATCTGATGTTTTACGATCATCGGGCAAGAATCCGTCGCATCAGGCATCAGGAGAATCAGCGCCGTCACCGGACCTCGCGTATACCAACTCATCCACGAGCAATCCCAAACTCTCTGACAGCTATGAGTCCTACTCGACTGTACACCCAAACAACTCACCGAAAAAGCAGAAAAGCTGACCCGTGAAATGACCCAACTCCAAACTCATTATACCAAACTCCAACACGCTCAACTCAAGACTTCTCTACACAACCTCCCGACCAAACTATACCAAGGATATACCCTCATCAACATCGATCAAGATGAATCTCTAGCACAAGCGAACTTCAAAGATCTCGTACATCTCATCAGAGAAATATGGCAAGACCAAGAACTCATCGTCCAAAGTAAGAGCGGAAACTTTGCTATCATCTCACCGTCTAGCCAAGCCAAACAATTCGCTCAGTCTCATCAGCTCAAAGGCTGAGGAAACGATAATCTAGTGCAAGGCAAAGATACCAATATCCTGAATATTTCCTAGATTACTCAGATTGAAAAAACTTCTACTACAACCATAAAAAAAACTCTGACACCAATCACGTGATACCTGTCAGAGTTTTTTATAGTTTATAAGGAAAGTTACTTTTTACTTTTTACTTTTTACCTTTAATTCCTCGTGCCTGCCATTTAGCTCGTACGAGCTGTCTGTATTGTATCATGTACTGTACCACAGAGAACAACGTCGTGATCAAAATATACAATCACACTCCAGAATTAGTAGAATACACAACAGATCACATAACTCCTACCATGACAATATTCATCGTCCCCATCATTTTGGACATATCAGGTATTGCTGCTCATCCTGGCATCTGTGGAGTCACAGGTTTATTGAGCATAGTCAGCTGCATCTGTAGGTACACTAGCACTCACGATACGATAGCCAATACGATGCTTCCAGCTCCTAGCAAGTCGATACCCAAAAATGTCGCATCAATCGATCCTGGCTTGAGATATCCCGCACCAAATACTACCAAAAAGCTATATAAAGAACTCTCGATCAATTTGTTGGATGCGAAGCTCTGAATAACAGTATACAATCATAAAAACACCGGAATCTGTAACAACATCATCAGACATCCTTTGAGTGGTCACATCCCTTGATTTTTGAATAATTTCATCGTCTCTTCAGAGAGTTTCTTAGGATCATCTTTATATCTTTCTTGGATCTCAGCCATCTTGGGTTGGAAATCGGACATCTGCTGCTGCATCGTATTACCAGCAAAAGTAACTTTGAGCAATAATAATCTAATAATCACGGTCAAACTCACAATCGCAAGCCCTAAGTTACCATCAAACAATCATAAAAATACGACTAGCAAGTTGATAATAGGACGATAAATAATTTCATCAAAAAGTAATGAGAACGGATTCATGAAAAGAATGTTGAAAGTTAAAATATTTTGTTTGGGCATCATTGCCAGGAGTCTGTTGCAATTTGGCGACTCGCGATGACAAGATCGTATCTATATACTGATCACGATGTACTAATCACGATATACTGATTTACACCGTCATGATTTCCTCACTCTTTGCATCGACCATCTGGTCAATTTTGTGAGCATAATCTTTGGTCAGCTTATCTAATTGTTCTTCTGCTCTTTTTTTGTCATCTTCACTCATGAGTTTTTCATCAAATTGTTTTTTGATATCTTTGTGTGCGTCTTGTCTGATATTTCTCAGTGCTATTTTATTCTCTTCGCCTTGCTTAGATACGACTTTAGTGAGCTCTTTGCGACGATCAGTCGTGAG
>JBGTAD010000029.1:0-11563 GCA_041750055.1 Candidatus Absconditabacterales bacterium
GGAGATTTTGAAAACAGACTCAAAAGCATCCTAGAAGAAGCTGCGGATCCGATGAATCATATCATATTATTCATCGATGAAATCCATACCATCGTAGGAGCAGGTGGAGCTGAGTGAGTAGACGCAATGGCTCAGCAACTCAAACCACTGCTGGCTAGAGGCAAGATCAAACTCATCGGAGCTACGACCTACGATGAATATCAAAAAATCATCGAAAAAGATCAAGCTCTCAAGAGAAGATTTCAAGAAATCATGGTCGACGAACCATCTATTGAAACCACTCTCGATATCCTCGAAGGCCTCAAAAAGCATTTTGAAGATTTCCATGGCGTCGCAATCCAGACATCAGCACTCACCAACGCAATCAAACTCTCCAAAAGATACATACTCAATAGATACCTGCCAGATAAGGCAATCGACATTATCGACGAAGCATGCGCCAGGAAATCTACCATGCACGAAAAGCTCTCCCATGACGACGATTATCAACATATCGAAAAAGAAATACTCACATTGGATAAAGGTCTCGAATCAGCAATAGAAAAACAAGATTATTTCGGTGCTGCATCTATCAAATCTCAACAAGAAAAGCTGAAACAACAAATGCTCCATCTCAGGACCAACAAAAACCTTCCCCATCACCTCAGACCAGAAATCAATGATGTCGATATCGGTACAGTACTAGCAGACAAACTAGGGCTCCCATCTAATATCATCAACGAGAGCGAAATCCAAAAACTCAAACGTCTAGACAGCGATCTGTGTGGCAAGATCATAGGTCAAGACGATGCTGTCCAAGCAGTCGTCAAAGCGATGAGAAGAAATAGACTCTCTGTCATCGAGAGAAACAGACCGATCGCCTCATTTTTGTGTCTAGGTCCATCAGGTACGGGCAAGACATTCTTAGCCAAGCTCATCGCCAAAGACTACTTCGGAGATGAAAAAGCAATGATTAGACTCGACATGTCAGAGTTCATGGAAAAATACTCCGTATCCAAAATGATCGGATCCCCTGCCGGATACGTCTGATACGAAGAAGGAGGATCGTTCACCGAGCAAGTCAGGAGAAAACCATACTCCATCATTCTGTTGGACGAGATTGAAAAAGCATCCAAAGACGTGATGAATATTTTCTTGCAGATCATGGATGAAGGCTATGTCAAAGACGCCAAAGGAAGAATGATCGATTTCAAAAACACTATCATCATCATGACATCCAATCTAGGATCAGAAGAGTTTTCTAAGAAAATTCAATCCATAGGGTTTGGTACAGCAAAAGACGATGCCTCAGACACCTCTGAGCACAACAAACTCAAAGAAAACGTCATGAAACATGTCAAAAACTTCCTGTCTCCCGAACTACTCAACAGAATCGATCAAACCATTATCTTCAAACCTCTCTCCAAAGACACTCTTAAAACAATACTCAAACAACAACTGAAAGGATTCCTTGCTACTTGGAAATCACAGCATCCTCAGCTCAAAATCCCAGTCTACAACGACAAAAAACTCAGCAATATTATCGAGAAAATCTACGATCCACAGTTTGGTGCTAGACCTATCGCCAGATATATCCACAATGATATCGAACACGAGATTATCGACCAAATGATGGAATAGTCATAGCGAGGCACCAAGTAATCCAGCTGATCAAAGAGCTCTAACAAACCATATCCAAAAAATCTGACCCACAAACTCGATAAGTGGTCAGATTTTTTGTATAATCTCTAGACAATAACAAGACAAACTCACTCAACGATGATGGAGAAAGAAATGATGAAGAAAATGAAGAAGAAGAAGATAACGACCAAGACAGTAGGAGTCCATCCTTAGATGATAGCTAGTCTATATCTTTTTGAAAAACTTCTTTTTTATCTTCATCCAACTTTTGTCCTGTCTCACGAGACGATGATGATATTCGCTTGGGAGAATGCACTTGAGCGCTTCTTCCAAAAAGATCGTATTCTGAGATCCTTTGAACAAGACGATATACTTCTGACCAGATGTATCAGCATCCTCAGGATACAAGAATGTTTTGAGATGATGTCCAGCAGCCCTCGCACTCAAGAAATCATACAACTGTCATTCATATCAGACTTTTTGTAGTTCTGGTTTGAGATAATCTCTCATCATAGGTCAAAGCAGATAACATACGTCAGCAGCCTGACTAACTGCACCAGCTAACATTCTGTGTTCTTGGGATACGAGATCTTCTCACAGCTCTCTCATATCACCCAATACTAGGATAACACGATGATTGGGTAGGACCTGACGATGCATGGCAACAGTATCATTGATGAGCTTGCGCATACTCGCAGGAGATGCGTTATACGATGAGTCTATCAGCACATGCCCATCTATACTATACGTATCAAACCTCCCAGCCAAGAGATGAAGATCCAATCTCAATGTATCAGCTTTTTCTGGTTTTTGAGATGATTTCTCAGACATATCTGACAGATGAAAACGGTGAGCAACAATATCACAGACTATCAATCATACACAGATATATCACAGATTCTCTTTACCCAATAGATTGGTAGTCAAATGAATGTTTTTACCTCCTTTGAGTCTGAGCATAGCAGACATGGTGAGCTCTTCATCATGATATTCTAGACGCTCATCACGGTATGTTAGATGACTCCCATCTGGATGTGTCAACGTATCATATACTAGCGTATCGATATACAGCATTCTTTTGATTTGAGCCGTATAATGATCTTCTGCATTGAGAAACGCGACTTCTTTGGTCTGTTTGAGCATTTTGATTTCTTCTAACGCCAAAGCGTGTGGATCACCAAATTGTTCGCTATGGACTTTGTCTAACAAGGTATGGATACCAATATGAGGCTTGACGATACTGAGTAGATAGTCCATCTCGCCAGGACGATCTATTCCATATTCCAACACGATGACATCATACGATTTAGACGTATTACGACTACGCCATCGCATCTTGAATGCATTAGACAAATAACCCAAGACTGTAGGATGATACGATTCTATTTGAAATATCGACAACGTCATACCAAATTCTCCGTTAAAATTTTTGGGAGAAGTGTAGATACGAATACCCGGACATTGTTGCTGAATGATCTGTGTCACAATAAATCTACAACTCGTCTTACCCACGCTTCCATGTACTCAGATCACAAATGGTTTGGTGCGACGAATCACACGACGAGCACATGATGCGCTCACTGACAAATATCGAGAAAAAAAAACTTTTTTGAGCATATTATATTCAAAGAAAAAACAAAATCTGTCACTTCAGCATGATAGTATCACAGATGATCTCTTTCTATACAGAAAACGCACTCATTCGCAAACGCTTTTTGATACAAACAGCTCTTACTTTTATCGCTTACTTTTATCGCTTACTTTGTACAACATTGACTTGAAAGTATCTCATTACATCCTTATGGTATGTTCTTATATACAATATATAACATATAACGATACATCAAAAAACAAACAGGTCAGATTTCATTTTTCTTTTTCTTCAATAGCAATGCTGCGTTTTTTCTATGATAGTCTAGAGACTGTAAAAAAAATCACCTACCCAAAAACAAGCGAATTCATTAACTTGAGTATTGCTATTTTTATAGCTGTCATCATCTCAGGAGCATTTTTTGCTGCAACAGATTCTGTCATATACTCACTACTTAGACTCATCTATGCGACGATGAGATGAAATCCAGCAGAATTACTAGAGTAATTATTTTACCCAACGACCCACTACCCATGCAACTCAAACAAACCGCCTCCATCATAGAGATCAAAAAACAGATAGAGGATAATAATTATAAACGATATGTCCTGAGTGTAGTGTCTGGACAAGAATCTCTAGTAATAGAAAACATCAAAGAAAGAGTAAAAAAACAACAACTAGATGAGTCTATTGTTGATTACCTCAATCCTGTAGTCGATGAGACTGTCATGAAAAAAGATAAAAAAGTAATCAAACAAAGGAAGTTGTATCCTGGATACATTTTTGTCAAATCTAAAATGAATGACAAAATCCGATACGTAATCAGAAATACACCAGGAGTAAGAATCATTGTAGGAGCAGAAACGCATCCTATACCCCTATCAGAATCAGAGTACAACGACATCATCAAACAAGTAGAAGAAAAAAACGAAAGAGCTCACATGATCGTGCCGTTCCAAGAATGAGATGTAGTGTTGATGAATGACGGAAATTTCACAGGAATGAAATGAGTCATCAAAGAAATTGATGCTGAGAAATGATTTGCAATAGTCAATGTAGAAATACTAGGAAGACTTACACCAGTAATGATAGATTTCGACAAAATCGAGCTAACCAATTAAATTCTATACGTTGCTCACCGTTTTTGATATGTCTCATGAAATCAAACCAGTCAGAATTAGCATGATACTCCTAATAATCTCAGGTATGTTTGTGTATGGGTTATTTTTTTCAGCAAAAGGAAGCGAATTATATGATCAGGTAAGGATAAACTTAGCGAACAACACCAGCCTAAATATCGAACCAAACACCGAACCAAATATCGAACCAAAGACCGATTCAAACATGATAGGAAGTGGCAATATTCAAGATACAGACTCAATATTGTCATCCTGATGAATGATGCTAGACGGCACATGAAATACCGCACCAAGCACAACCACATGATCTCAATGAGCAATACAAGACGATGATCTCAAAGTATTTTTGCAGAACGCAGGACTATCGTCCTGATCAGTAGCAGATACCAACACGCCAACAGATGATTTCAATATAAACATCAATAATTCTACCACCCAAGATACCATCAATAGTCTACTCAAGGATCAAAACATCCCAATCTTGTCATGAGTAGAAAGTTATTTCGAGCCTGTAACCTCTTATGAGCGTCTAGCGGTAGTGCCAAAACACGTCTTCGCGTCTCCCGAAGACATATATATCTGACTTCTGTCTACCTGATCGTATAATCGACCTCGTATAGCTAGGACTATGCAAGGAAATACCGTTGCATTTTCTACAGAAAAAGATATGATACAAAACAACTTGCCTGGTCAGAGTGTCACATTTATCAATCTACCAGAATATAAAGGAACATTGGTAGTCATGGTAGTAACCATAGATACCTATAATCGAATCATACAAATACCTACCAAAATCTATCATCAGTCGAAAGACACTCTCAAAAACATACTCTGAGATCAATAGTATATTACGCACAACATGTACGTATCAGCTTTTGATTCCTCTTTGATAGTTTTACATCTACTCACATATATTGATACATGTCTAAAAAAATTGCAAAAAGATTTCAGCTCCATATCGCAGCTGGAACGTTCACTCCTGGACCTCCGATTGGTCCTATGCTATGACAAAACGGAGTCCCTATTGGACCGTTTGGAAAAGACTTCAACGAAAGGACTAAAGAAATCAACCAAAAATACGGTCCTGTGAAAGTACCAGTACGAATTACATTGTATGCAGATAAATCATACGATCTAGAATTTTTGCCTCCTGTGACATCGCATCTCATCATGCGAAAACTAGGAATCAAAGCAGGATCATGAATGCCAAACAAACAAAAGCTATGAAAAATAACAAAAGCTGATCTTGCAGAAATTGCAGAGATCAAAAGACCAGTCATGAATACTGATAATCTAGAATCTATCATGCATTCTATTGCAGGTACTGCCAAAAGTATGTGAGTAGATGTAGAAGCATAATTATTCTATACAATATTCCTCGGGAGAGTCTAAACCACTCGCTAATACCGTCTTTATTATTTTTCTCTTATTATTATCATGGCAAAACACGGTAAAAAATATCGCGAAGCATCTAAACTAGTAGAATCTCTCAAACAGTACCCGCTCCAAGAAGCTATCGAATTAGTCAAGAAAGTATCTACTGCTAAATTTGGTGGGTCTGTAGAGATCGCTGTCAAGACATTCGCAAATCCTAAATACAACGACCAAATGATCAGAGCGACAACAGTCCTCCCTCATGGTACAGGAAAAGTAATAAGAATAGCTGTCTATATCAGTGATGACAAACAAGACGAAGCAATCAAAGCTGGTGCTGATGTGGTAGGATCTACAGATCTCATCAAAAACATCGAAGCAGGACAAATTGACTTCGACGTACTCGTCACTACTGCAGAATACATCAAAGACCTCGCAAGAGTAGCAAAGGTACTATGACCCAAAGGTCTCATGCCTTCACCTAAAGCAGGTACTGTAGCTATCAACCTCAAAGATACGATCAACGAAATCAAAAAAGGTAGAATTGAATTCAGACTAGATAAGACATGAAACATTCATAGTTCTGTAGGAAAACTCACATTTAGTGATGAGCAACTATCAGACAACATCACGTCTCTACTCAAGGGTATCGAAGACAACAAACCAACAGGAATCAAAGGAAAACTGATCAAAAAAGTCGTCATCGCTCCGACGATGGGACCTGGAGTACAAGTTACGTATTAAATTACCAAACAATATTCAAGAAAACAAAAAATCTGACATTTCTCATGAATTGAGTGTCAGATTTTTTTAATTTTTAATTCTATTGCAATCACTATTATTGCGACTTCAACACAACGCTTCACGAAATAGGACGAGAATCTGTATTTACATGCAAATACCAAAATCACTTATCATCTAATGCTAGAGATCTAGGCAAAATCGTAATAAGATTCGTACATTCACTGAGAGTGGTAGATTGATCAAGATCAACCAGCAAACAAGAGGAATTTCAAGTTCACAATGCTGTCAATCATCTATGAGTATTCATACAAGTCCTAGATCAAAAGAGACTGGTCGAAAATGAGCAAAACGATATTTCCAAGAATACTGATTCTGTGGGTGATCAAGTAAATGCGACGGTAAAAGGTCTATTTGATAAGCTGCTTATTGATCAACTTAATAATAAAGATTTTCACGACGACAAATCAAAACGTATCCCAGACAATCAACCAGTATATTCAAGCACACGAGCAGAAGACGAATCATACAACGTACTATGAATTTTTTGAGTATCAAAAGCACATCAAGTCGAACCACATATGGTGTTGATTCAAAGCAGAGCTCATGTCTGAATGATCAAAAAATCTTTATATAAAAAGATTCGAAAAAACAGCACAATCACTGCAAAAAACGATCAAATAGTATAATAGAGATATTTTTTCATAAAAGCCATAATAAAATCTAAAGAATGAGAGAGGCATAACCCTCTCTCAGATCACTCACCACAGGTTAGAAAATTATTTATTGAGAGCCCAACCAAAAGACGTAGAACCACTTCCTGCATAGATTTCGTAACGAATTGACGTTGTGTTAGCGGGAATACCAGCTTTATTACATACCCTAATGTTAATATTTCCATTAGAGGCAGGCAATTGTTTACAACTTACAACAATCTGACTACTCGTTGAAGATTGATATGCAATCACTCTTACCATTACTGGATTAGAGCCATTATTCTGAACAAGAAGAGAAGAAAGATTATTCAAACTAGCTAAAGAGGTTGTAATTCTATACAACTGACCAGAAGCTAAACTTGAAGACTGATTACAACTATTAGTATTGCAATTAAAGGTCACATTTGCAGCTGCATTAAGAGCTATACCGCAATTCCCACCTATATTAGTAGCATTACCAGCCGAGATTTCAAATCCCGAAGTACAAATAGCTTTTTCAAATGATTGATTATCAACCTTTTTAGGCGATGGAGTCAACATTAAATCGTCTTGTTTATTACATCCTACAAACAACAAGACAAAAACGAGGTAATAAAGATTTTTTTTCATATTATGTATAAAGGTTTGCGTGGGAGTGATCTACAGAAACCTGTGATTTGCTAATATTGATATATATATATATATATTCAAGGCTTTTTACGACTTTTCTCATCATAAAAAAATCTGACCTCCCCGATTAAGGAGTGTCAGATTTTTTTATGTTTCGTAGATGAGAATCTATAGATATTTTTCACAAAAAGAAAAAACTGCAATATCATTTGCAGAACTATAAGATGGTGCCTGGGGGGGGACTTGAACCCCCACTCCCTTGCGAGAACCAGATTTTGAGTCTAGCGCGTCTGCCAATTTAGCCACCCAGGCTTAGTTGTTATCTATAACAAGAACAAATATCATTACCGTTTATGAGTAGTAGATTCAAGAGGAATATCCGTCAATTCAAAGACTTGACAAAGACTATTATATGGTTTGTCAACATTGTCTACCCATACGAACATATATGTATATGCAAACATACCCAAAAATCAATTGAATTTTATTCTACGTTCTCTAATTACACTAATATATTATGAGTTTTTTATCTTCTACTCACATACACTAGTACCTATGATGGATCTCAACAAAGTAATGATTATTGGTAGATCGGTAACGACTCCTGACGTCAAAAGAATCGAAAGCTCTGGAACAGCTGTACTGAATTTCACAGTAGCAACGAATAGAAAGTTCAAGAATAAAGACGGTAATATCCAAGAAGAAGCTGAATACCATAGATGTGTAGCTTATGGTAACAGTGCAGAAGTACTAGGCAAATACATGGATAAAGGAAAGAGAATGTTCATAGAATGAAGACTCAAAACAAGAAAGCGAGCAGATGCTAATGCTGTCGAAAGATTCTCTACGGAGATCATTATTGATCACTTTATATTTTTGGATCCTAAGGGACCTCATACAAACTGAGATGATCATCATGATATCGATACGCAGAGTACTGATACAAATACCAATGAAGACGTATCAGATACAGAAGACCTCCCATTCTAAAGCAGCTTTCCGCCACTCTAACAATCTTCAAAAAATTGACAAACAAAAAAGATTTCATATAACAATATATCACAGCGAGTATGTTCTTACCGCTGTGTTTATTCTTTGGGATATTTTGAAAGAATATCCATCACCTATATAATAACACATCGAATAACACATCGACTACCAATCTCGTGATTATAGTTGTTGATTTGCGAACAATCTATATTTCTCATAGCATACTATATTTTAAGTTATCACACAATATCACATGCGCCTTACCAAAACAGTACTCAGACAGTTATGATACGATATTTTCGATATTATATCATTCTTAGTATTTGTTGGAGGGATCATTCTTTTCATTAGATTTTTCATATTTCATCCATACAGCGTAGTAGGGAAGAGCATGTTACCTACCTTTCAAGAAAATGATTTCATTCTAGTTGACAAACTCACACCCAAACTTTACGACTTTAAAAGAGGAGATATCGTTGTATTTATTCCACCAGAAAAAGATATCCCCTACATCAAAAGAGTACTAGGAATACCAGGAGATCTGATCAAAATCCAAAGCTGAGTCGTCACCAGATGCACTGATTGACTATGACAGCAGCAATGTACTCCACTCTCAGAGCCATACCTATGAACAGGAATCACGACCGAATCATTCGAGCGTAACGAATTCTTAGTACAATCTGGGTGACTATTTGTCATGGGAGATAATAGACCGCATAGCACTGATTCTAGGGCATGTTTTGGTATCGGATGTATTGGAGAAGCAAGTTTTCAAGTACCCTTTGACCATATTATTGGCAAAGTCTTTGTAAGAATACGACCAAAGTCCAAACGATATGGCCTATAAATCATAGCACCTTACACCCAAAACCTCAACATCAAAAATCAAACAACAAAAAACTCAACAAAAACTGATCATCAAATCCGATGATCAGTTTTTTTGGTATAAAATCAAAGAATCTAGCATCTATCAAAAACGCTGTATCTAGGGTTGAATAATGACATCTCACCCCAGACTATTAAACTGCTGTGCAATATTCGGAAAACGTCTAAACAACGAATCACATTCTAATAACTCACTACGTCATGGAGCAGCAAGTCCTGCTAATACCAGAGCATACGTCGCCTGAATGATATCACTACAGACCATTTTGGCTGGTTTGAACGCCGTAGGTCAGAACGTAATAATCTTGGTAGGATCAGCCATGACGACCATCGCTTTCATCTTTGCCAATTCTTGGATAAAAAAGAAACTATATTCATAGAAAATATTACGAAACATCATATTCCCCTGCGCTTTGAGTGCTACGACAGCGATCGTATGGATAATATCTGGCGGAAGCAACGGCCAATGAAGCGCCTTGATTTCTTCTAGATCGCCTTTGACGGTTCTCTTGCACTCCAGATGAGTCTGAAGAGGAACAAAAATCTGATCACGATCACGATCGACTTGCACATGAACTCACAGTTTTTCATAGGTCTTGATGATCAGTCACATCTGCTCAACGACAGCATTATTGATCGTCAATTCACCATCCGTCATCACAGCAGCTGCGATAAATCCTGCCACATCGAGATGATCTGATCTCACGGTCCATTCTGTTCATCATAGCTCTTTCACTCCCGTGATAGTGAGTTTGTTCGACCCAATTCCCTGGATATCTGCTCACATCTGCACGAGGAACTCACAAAGCTCTTGGACATGTGGCTCACAGGCACAGTTTTGTATGACTGTCTCACCCGGCGCCTTGACCGCTAGGATCACTAATGCTTCGGTACCTGTCACAGACGGAAATCGTTGTCGGATGTGTTTGGGCTGGATGCCGCCAGGAGCATCGAAATAATACGTACCATGTTCATGTCTATAGTCAGCACCCATCTCGATCATGTTTTCTACGATCACATCCAGAGGACGAGTTCATAGTTTGCATCACTGCGGCGTAGGCATTTCTGCCTTACCGAATCTCAACAACAACGGCGCTACGAACAAAATCGACGCCTTGAGTTTGTCGGATAGCTCTGCATCGATGCTGTACGAGTTGATCCCAGCGCAATTGATACGCAGCGATGAGTCGTTGTTAAAAAACTCTACAGTACCTCCAAGTTTTTCACAAATCTGACACATAATACGTACATCACTACTCATCGGGACATTGTGAATAGTCACGGTCTGGTCAGTCAACAAGGCAGCAGGTATCAGCTTTATGATAGTATTTTTGTTAGCGACTGGAGTCACCGTCCCATATAGTGGACGTCCACCATTGATGATCATTTTAGACATTGATATACAATTTTTTGACAAGTAAAACAGTAATTACAGATTATATCCAAAAGAAATCAACAATTCTTTATGAGATATCAGGAGACGATTTTGTTTCATAAAAGACATCTATCAACCTTCCTCTCTCAATTATTCACAATACTTGAGGGTATTCTTTGAGACGCAATGATAACACACTCAATAAGTCTTTTTCACCATTTGAAATCAATAAAGAGATGTCTACAAACAGATCGTAAACTGAGTTGGTTTCATTCAATTGGTTCTGAGCATAAAATGCATCATTAAATCCTAATTCCTGTAAGCTTGTATTCAACGAATAGAGCATAAATAACAATCAAAAAAGCAAATAAAAATATTACGCCTCTGATCTGACCACCTGAGCAATCGCTAGTCCCATCATGAGCATCAGAGGATAGATCACCATCCTATCTGCTCGAGAGTGTAATACTAGTCATGCAATAGCCAACCCCAACACACCCAACGAACATCACAATAGCGCTCG
>JBGTAD010000030.1:0-6077 GCA_041750055.1 Candidatus Absconditabacterales bacterium
ATGTGATCCTATCCTATAGCCCTCTATCATTCTTCGTCGATTAATCATAAATGTCTCTTATATACTTCTTCACCTCTATAGCAACTAAAGTCTCCTGAATGAAATTCAGGGGTTTTAACCTTTTGTTAGTATAATAAAAAAGTATACTACAAGAAATATAATCAAAATCTGACACAATACAAGATCAATAAGTGGTGAGATGATGATAGGATTGACATCAGCTTTTTTCACAACTTTGTCAATTCTTTTCACGCTGGCGGATGAGTAGTAGTAGAATATCATTTTATCTATTTACATTATTACAACTATGCCAAAAAATATTATACCTGGTTCAGAAGACAACAGAGTCCCTGGTTCAGAAGATCTCAATAACAACACAGAAAATCTAAAGCAAACAAATCTTCAAGAAGAAGTGATTGGAGAGATAAAAGAAGTATTGAAAGAGGAGGTACTAACTCCTGCACAAAAGGCTCACGAAGAAATAATGAAACTTATTGCAACTCTTGAAAATGGAGAATATCAAATACCGCAAGAGCAGTTGCCAATGGTAGCATCATATAGATGAGATTACAATTTAAAAGCATTTCCTTTTGTAAAAATTATTGTTCATCATGATCCATTACTTGATTGTGGTAGTAGATTCGAAAATGGAGAGTATTATGCATCTTTCTGGGAGTCAACAACAACTAATACAGTAACCAAAAAAGCAAACGAATACAAAAGAGAACAAGCACACAAAAAGGTGAATGAATCTTTGATGAATGAGTCTTTGAGTTTAAGCGATAAGATTAATCTTGCTAGATCGTTTATAAATACATATGGAGACAATAAACGAATAGGTGCTGGCTCCGTTAATATTTCATCATACTACGATTATAAAAAGGTAAATATAACGTTCCCGTCTAGTACTACCTTTGATATAAATCCAAATTTGTGTTCTGATGAAGAGTTGTTTTGGTTGCTTGATCAACCAGTATTTTCGAGAGATTACGGTAAATTTGAAATCTTATCTGCACTATCCGGTAGAAGAACGCCTGAATGATGATATCGTTATAGCAATGATGTATCGTTTATTGAATTAATGCCTTGTCTATGAGAACAATACAACGCTCTTTATAAGGAAAATCAGATACAGTTTCCTTTGAGTGGCGCTGAAGTAAAAGATCTTTTTGATAAATATGACAATATTACAACGTCTATTGAACATGGTGTTACTACAACATTTCCTCTTGGTCTTTTTTGAGTAAAGCACAATACTGAGAAGAAAGTCTTAGTTCAAAATCCTAATAACTGGATCAAGACACAACAATTTACTTTTTGAGAGTCTTTGAAAAGAGCATCAGCTAGTGAATATAAAGGAAAGTATAAATCTAATGATTGGAAAACATGACCACAAGATGTTTTGGCATATGCACAGTTCTTATGACAATCTCAATTACCAGCAAAAGGTTCTGTGTATGAATGGTCTCGTGTGTTGGATGCTAAGTTTGGCAAGCGTGATTGGACTGCAGGTATTACTAATAACAGTTACCGTACTCATAATTACTGATCTGTTGGCTCTTATAGTTGATCACAAGTGTTTGAGTTTGAAGATTGTCAGGTAAAAGTTTTTGGTATTGGTCCATCTGGTGATGCATGGAGTATTTATCAAGAGGGATGAATATATTTTGAAATAGTACAAAAAAACTTTGAAAATAAATCGTCATAGAATTTATATGCAAAACTAAATTCCAAAAAAATCTGACTCCATTCCTAGTCAGATTTTTTGTTTTTTTAAATATTTTTCTTGAGAAATTATTTCTCCAGATATGCTTGTAATGCTGGGACGATTTGTTTCTTGCGAGAGATGCGGTTGCCTAGCTGAGCGAGTCAGTCGTGAGTCGATGCACCGAAGACTTCATGCACGATCGTGGATTCTGTGTCGCTAGCGATGAGTGTGATATTAGTCTCGTGCAAGATATCGATAATACAAAACAACAGGCTATCATATCATTCTTTGGTTTTTATAGAAGTTATTTCTGAGAGGATCTCATCTTTTCTACTCAGACAGTATTCGGGATTGGTGGTCTCGATACAGGCGACGCCAGATTTGTGAGATCAACTCGTTCATCAGAAGACAAAATCCTTGAAATCCGTCGTCTTGATCAGGTCATATATACTGATATCGCCTAGATCAGACTTGGCGGCGAACATGTCCATAGCGTATTCTTCGAGGTCTACAATCGTCGTCATGGCTTGGAGTCTCAGCGCGATTACCTTGTCTTCGTCGGTGGTCGTAGGAGAGCGGAAATGCAGCGTATCAGACAAGATGCCAGCCAGCATCAGCGTAGCAATCTCAGGCGTGATCGTCAGTCAGCGTTCGACATACATGCGGTACAAGATACTATTGGTACTAGCAAGAGGTTCAAATCTGAGTAAAATCGGCATAGAGGTCTCCAGATCTCCTAATTTGTGATGGTCGACTACAGAGTGGATGGTATACTGAGATCTATTATCGATGCTTTGGGCAGATTCGTTGTGGTCGACGAGTGCGATGATAGACTCATCAGGCAAGGATGTCATGATATCAGGATGAGCTATCCCGAGACGATTGAGCACGAAGAGTGTCTCATTGTTGGCGTGACCTAGTGCGATAGCTTGGGCTTCGAGTCCGATCAGATTGAGATAATGGGCGTAGATGAGAGCGCTGGTGATAGCGTCAGTATCAGGTACTTGGTGTCATAGGACGTAGATCATGGGGGAATCTATAAGTTGAAAGTAAAAAGCTATAAGTCACTAGATAATAAGATACATGATTATATGTTGAAGCAAATATGAGGAAGAGTGCTACAGATAGTTACTGAGGAGGGCTGGCGATGTGGTCCCCCTTGATAAAGGGGGAGGAGGGGGATTTCTTGAATACAGATACACTATATCAAATATGTAGCAATCTTATACAAAGAGACGAAGGTCAGATTTTTTGTTTGTTTATACGGTTTTTTTATACAGTTTTTTCCAATTTTGTTACGAACTTCGATTCCATTTTTCTGATGCCTGATTTGGGGTTGGCGAATTTTACAATCAGCATATCTCCTCGCACCTCGATGACTTCACCTTCACCAAAAAGCTTATGCTGTATCCAGTCGCCTTCTTGATATAAACTCTTGCTGGGAGACTTGATCGTAGATCCCCCGCCAGAGAGATCGTAGTGTTTGCGTAGTTCTTCGGGGATCTCTCCCAAGAATCTCGATGCTTCGTTGTATTTGGTCTGTCATCGCTGTCTGCGAGCGTTCGCATGTGACAAGAAGAGATGATCTTTGGCTCTGGTGATAGCGACGTACATCAGTCTTCTTTCTTCTTCCAATTCGTGGGGATCCATTTGTGCTTTGGACAGCGGGAATACATTCTCTTCGACTCCTACCACGAATACGATCGGAAATTCTAATCACTTGGATGCGTGGATAGACATGAGTTTGACAGCATCCATTTTGCCGTCAGCTTGCTCTTCGATATCGGTCATGAGGGAGACCTCTTCCATCCGCTGTCCTAACAACTCCAATCCGTTCATATCTCAACCAACAAGATAAAATAAATCTGACTTCACTGTATCGGATTTTTCTGATGGTTTCAAGCAAAAAGCATTTATTGACAATTTTGGATTGCTGAGTATAGTAAGATGAGAATTCTTTATTCATATGAGATATATTTGAGTCATGACAAGAACAAGCCACGAAGCACCTCATACTCCTGCTGAAGATGAAAAACAAGAAGGCGAACAAGCTGATAAAAACGCCGAACAAGCTGAAATCAAAGAAGAAACCCAACAATCTCTCGAAGATCTCAAGACATCAATGATACCTGATATCGCCAAGAAGCTGTATGAGAGATTTGTCAAAAAACATACTGAAGAAAAGCTCGAACAACAAGGCATTACTGTACAAACAATCCAAGAACAACTTGAAGCAGATCTGAATACTGAAAAATCTGATTGGTGATGAATTATGAGCTGGATATCTCGAGGTCCGAGTATATGGTGATGGATGAACAAAGGATTTAATGTTATAAATAATTTATCTATGAAAAACATTTCTCTTTCTCTATCCAGAGCGTGGGAACGATTATCCGGATCAACCAAAGATCAGATTGATAATACGATCAAAGAAATTTGAAAAGAATTACTAGCATTACAGCAAGAAGATATTGCCCCTTTTATGGAAAAGATGGGAATCAAAAAAGACGATGATCCGAAAAAAGATCCGAAAAAAGATCAGAAAAAAGCAGCAGAGAAATCTGAAGAGAACGAAGAGAAAGAACAGAAGAAGGAAGAAAACAAGAAATCAGAAGAAGAAAAAGATAAAGAGAAATCTGACCAGGAAGAGGAATCTGAAGAAGACGATGAAAAAGACAAGCCAAAAAAACCAAAGGAAGAAAAGAAAAAACCAAAGGAAGAGGAGGACGAATCTGAAGAGGAGAACGAAGACGATGGATAAAACTCAAAACCACCACAAAAACAAAACATTTTGTTGCTTTTGTTTTAAAAACTGTATTGACAAATTAAGTAAAATCAGTATAAGAAAACATAGATTTTTATTACTTATATTACTATCATATGGGAAATCTTTGAAATAGATTAGCAACACTAGGAGTTATTGCAATTACAGCATTTACTAATCCAGGAATTCAAGCACAAACAAACATAACTGGAAAAGAAATAGGAGAAGGTTTTAAAGAAGATATATGTAAAGAATTTCCTGTACAAGATGTCACGAATCATTGAATTGATATGGAATGAAAAGATACCAAATTCGAAGATGGATACATGTATTATAGTATGGGAAGTAAACTATTCAAAATTCCCGTTAAACCTAAAAAAGGAACTTATCAGATAATTGATGAGAACTTAAATCCAGATCTCAAACCAGTACAAGTATCTAATGATCATAAAAAAACACTAATACTATTGGAACCTCGCAACAGGTTTCCAGAGGTTGTTATAACATGAAGAACTCAATGATTGGATGCTATTTCTGTTAATGAAGAATGCAAGGCTGAACAATCAATGTCACTTGATTATGTTCAATCAGTCGTAAAAACAGGTAAATATCTCGTGATTTTTTGAGATAGTGATATCTCCGGAGAAATCAAAGTATCACTAATGGTTTATAATCAAGAAAACGGAAATATGGATAAATATACAATAGAAGAGATCAACAAGGTTGTATGGAATTCTTTGAGCTTTGACGAGCAGAAAAGTGGTGAATACAATAATATTGTAAAAATACTAGAATCTAATCAAGAAGATGCAGTTACACTTGACTTCAGCGTAAACAACAAAGAAAAAAACAAAAGACAAAAAACTATAAGCATCGATAAACTAATTAAATCAGTAGAAGAAATAAAGAAATAAAGAAACTAAAAATCTGGCCTCAGGAACTTCTCCTGAGGGTTTTTTTATTATACATCATATTCGTACATACATCATGTTGATTTTTTGTATAGATGCACATGGAAGTCGAAGAATTTATTTGCTTGCTATGGACTTTGTATTGCATATCCAACAACAAATTTTATACTATTATCATAGCATTTTAGATTTCTGCAATTTTCAACATATGTCTCAAGCTACTATACAGTCACATCTGATTCTCACTCCAGAGACATTTGGTGCACATGTTGCACTGTTGTATGACATGATGCGTCAGAAGACGTCGTTGACTATTTCAGTATCTATTCCAACAGCTAAAGATTCTCTCTTAGACAAGAAATTGCAACAAGCAAAAAAAGAATATGCTGAGTGAAAGACAAGGACTTTAGCAACGTATGAGGAATAGCATATGAAAAAACGTATCAAGACAACAACAGGATTTGATAGAAAACTCTCAAAGCTTTCAAAACAATGAAAGTATTCAGAGAAAGAATTCATCGAACATGTTCTTCATTTTTTCGTTGATGAAAATTCTTCTTCGTATCGTAAGCATAAAATTGTTACATCAAGAAGCGAAGTTGTATATTCATTGACTTTATGATATGATTTAAGAACCCTTTATTATAGTGAAATACTCACAGAAGATTCGAAAGATTATGTCTTTTTTGATATT
>JBGTAD010000031.1:0-4471 GCA_041750055.1 Candidatus Absconditabacterales bacterium
CTTATCACAGAGAAATGCCTTGTTTCTATAGTAATTACTGAGTTATATGTACTATGTAGATCAAAAAAATCACTTTGTTTTTCACAAAACGGTCCGCCTGTCGGCGGACTGTTTAGTTAGCGAGTTGGACAGCAATGAAAAAAAATACAAAATATTGACGTATTGTAAAATATAGTTATGATATCGTCAGAGTATTTTGTCACCTACACAATCATGATCAAAAAAATCATCAAACGATATATTATTACATCAATATACCGATTATCCTGAGTCTATGCTCAAGAGATACCCTTTGCTACGATCCTGAATATGATCACAACTGATCATCAGATCCAATCAACTACCAACGACGCATCTGTGACTCAAGTATGTACACGAAATGATAAGGGCAATTACTATACTATTGCTGCAGTATGTCTAACGCAATGACAACTCCCCTCCTTATGATTCGAAGAATCCATACAATCCATACGACCTCATATACAATGATTTGATACCACATACGATCTGAATAATAGTACCTTTTCATATTATGGAGAACAACCAGACCTACACGAACAGATTGCTACACAAGCAGCAATACGTCACCACCCCAAACGAAAACAGATAGTAGAACAACTTAGTGTGAATAATACGATATTACAGATACCCAAATATATCCTAGCAATCTGGAAATCATCAGAATACTGACGGTATGTCACCCCAAGGATGCTACAATGAAGTAGATGCACACAAACAAATTATCGTATAGCAATATCATCACTCAACAATCTGTTATTACAGCCCTGAGAACTATTAAATTTCAATACTCATATCGATAGACTTCCAGGATATTGTAAAGGAGTAGGAAACCAAAACCTCATGTTTTTTGGATGAGTATGCTGAGCGAGTTCTCAGTTGTTTAGGACAGCGCTCTTGATACCTTGACTTACTGTCACCAAGAGAGCACCTCATTCTCAGCGATATACTCAGTATTACTCTGATTCAGTGCGATGAGATGACGCAGCCATTTATCAAATGTACAAACAATTTGAGGTACGTAATGATTCTAACCAACCCTTATATTTCAAAATATTACAAACTGCTACAACAAGCTATTTGGTAGCGATCAGCCCTCAGCTTCCAACAACCTACACTACAATAAATAAACAACAAATCTGACCACTTCGCGGAATGATAACCAAAGACAGCGTTGATCGTATCAGCAATCAAATCATACAAACTCAATCACGAACATCTCAATATCAAAAGAAAAACACCAGTCGATTTTAGGTTTATACTTCAGATAACTGAGATTCATCTTTCACGAATCAGTATATGTATAGCTATGTGTATAACTACAACGACACCTTATTATTGTACATTGTTAGCTATATATTAGACTCACTACTTCAAATCCACTACTCTACAATAGCTGGAGAAGAAATAACCTGATTCACTGTCCTGAGAGGATCCAACAATACAGATCTTACCGTATCACCTATTCTCAGATCACCATCCAAATCGGCCTCAGGACACGGACACTGATTACATTGAGGTCTAATTGTGGCCTTAGGTTTTGATACACACACATTATCAGATCATAGCTCTGGACAGCCATCTTCATCTTGCACTCCATTAACAGTCTCTGCCAACAATGGACACAAATCAATAGTATCAAAAATACCATCACCATCAGTATCTGGTCATACAGATCCACTAAAAGTAATCGTCCCCGTACCAAACATCTCGGAACACACATCACCAATACCATCCAGATTCAAATCCGTTTGATTGTTATTAGAAGTAACTGGACAATTATCCAAAGCACAAGTCTTGGAAAAATGCTCTTGTAACACACGAGGATAAAAATCTCTTGATGAATACAGACACTCTCTAGGATCAGCACGTACGAGTCATAACAAATTCTTGACTCCATCTCCATCAATATCATCATCACATACATCAGGAAGTCCATCATCATCCAGATCGCAGCGATATTCATCAAGTGTTCAACGAGCTAACAATTCAAGACACGATGGTCATGCATCATAAATCACAGTCGCAGACGCATCAAACTGTTGACACTGAGGCAAAGATACACTTACAGAAGGACTATGAACTCCCGGAACACTATATACAAAAGAAAATCATAAAGCTGACCTCACATCAAGTCATACGAAACGATTGATATTCGAGTCATCAGGACGTCTTATAAGAGCTAAAAAATCATTGGGAATAATACCGTTGTTTTGGATAGTATAACGAATATCCTGAGATCATCACACCTGTAAACTACTAGGGACGAGTGAGACTGTACGTAGCCTAGCATCTTGCGAATCAGGTGTCATAGTGAGCGTCATAGTGGTAGATAATTCATCACCATCCAACAGTCTGATAGTCTGGGTGATCACTTTGGTTCCTGGTGTCTGATATACGACATTCAAGGTCAGATTTTTGGAGACTTGTTTTCTCTGACTGATACCTTCTCATAGATCTCGACTAACAGAAGCGACGTCAGATGATTCAAATCAACGAATGACGGTACTCAGAGTTGTTTGTTTGTTGATAGATCCTACCAGCGAAGATGATTGCAACCACGCAGCACGATATTCATTATCATAGATCAAGAGTGTTCATTGACTCACAGCGATGACATTTTGCTTCGAGAGCAATTGCAAAGAAAATCCAATCTTACCTGGTCACGGTATCAGGGTCGAACGAGTCTCTCAAGGAATCAGACGAATGACTCAAGTACCAATAGTCCACACGAGCTGATCGTATGCTCAGGTCACTACAGCATCAAGACGAACAGGAAAAGGAAATCTGATTGCTGTCGTGATTCATAACTGGAGCATTGCTCCTGCGATCCCTTCTCATGGCTGCTGAGCAACTCACACTGTCGTAGTAGCAAAAGCAATATTCTTAGGTCATACAGCACTTGCCTTGATCATGTATATTCAGCTGGTAGTATACGTATGAGTGATGGTCCTACCTCTTTGTGTCGCACCATCTCATAGATCTCGTTGAATTTCACCAGCTGGTCACTGCAATTGAGATGACAACTCGACCGTATTAGTAGATACAGCACGTGACTGTATACTCAGTCAAACCCATCATTCATCTGTCTGATAACACGCATCACCGATTCATCTGAGACGCGTAGATTGTTGATTAGCATTGGGTACGAGGATACAGTTATCAACAACTGCTCAAGAAGAAGCTCCAATCAATACAGAAACAAGAACATTCCCACGAGCATCTACAACACCAAGAGGATGACGAATCCCATCTCCATCAATATCATCATCACATACATCGCCACGTCCATCTTTGTCTATGTCTGACTGGTTAGGATTGTAAGTATACGGACAGTTATCCAGACGATTGATAATACCATCACAATCATAATCGTGATTAAAACGACATGCTATCTTTTCATGCAAAGAAGTTAAAATATTCAATACCTCATCTCATTTCACGGGCCTATTGATATTGCCTTCTTGCGCATATCTCTCTGAGATGACTCACTGATCTACTAGTACATTGAGTTCGGCAACGGGCCAAAATCATTCAGGAGCTTGAACAAATGGCTCCATAGCACATTGATTCAGATTAAACATACAATATTTGAGATATGTTTGTAGCTGTTGAGCTGACTTAAGTACACACGATCCATTAGTACAAGCAGCTCTACCGTCGTCAATAGTGTCTACATCTGTCTGCGTGAGAGATCTTTTTCTAAAGGACCCTTCGGGTAAGTCATCGTATCGACGAGAAATTTCACTCCAAGAGGCTTGATATGATTGATAAACGTAAACTCACAATATATTCATGATCACTTGGATAAATTCAGCTTTCGTCAAACTACGAGTCCCACAAAAATTTCATGCACAGATCGTACTAGTAGCAGCAGGATATCCACGCATATAATTGATATCTCACACATATGCCACACAATAATAGTAACTATCCTGATTGTAATATGCTTCTCACCACAAGATATCTCTAAAGTCTTTGCCTGGAAGAACGGTAAAATCTCTTCGATATTGGTCAACATATTTCTGTAAGATGTTTTCTGCTGGTATAAAACAATCCTTACACTCTACTGCATTGACCAATCTGGTAAACTCATAACGAGAAATCGACTGCTGACGAGCCAATGCAGCAGTATCTATACCCAAAGTCTCCAGATCATCAATAAACTCAGAATGCACAAACAACATAGAAAAAAACCCGACACAACATCGTATCACAAAAAATCTCTTGAGTATAGAATATACATAACTATGATCCATCACCATAGTGTCTAGCAAAACATACACATCAATACAAGACGAGATCACAGGATCAGCTTTCATAATTCTTTTTTAGTTTTATAGTATGCATGGTTATCTATTGTGAGAAATATCGACAAAATCCCTGATGTCTGAGCATACAAAGAGCTATGAATATAAATTATCTTCAATATAAATAAATTCAGAAAAACACA
>JBGTAD010000032.1:0-2077 GCA_041750055.1 Candidatus Absconditabacterales bacterium
AATGAACGCATGACACTCACTGATGGTCAGATACTACGTGTGGGAGATCAAGAATGTATCGCCAGGAGTCAGATTGTTATATTGCTTCACAAACCTCGTGGCTATGTCTCGTCTGATGTGGACGAAGGCAAACACCTGTCATATCGTCATCTGCTGCAAGACTGTCCGTATGTGAATATGGTGCATGTAGCAGGGAGATTGGATCGGGATACTGAGTGACTTCTCATATGTACTAATGATGGACATCTCACACATCAGATCATCAAACCAACCAAACAAACTTGAAAGGTGTATACTGTCCATGCGCGCGATCCCCTCAGTGATGAGGATCTAGATCAACTGCGTATGGGAGTCCTGATCGATGATAGCTATCAAACCAAGCCTGCTGTTGTCACACGTATGAGTATTGATCGTATTGAGCTCACAATCACAGAGTGAAAGTTTCATCAAATCAAGAAGATGTTGTGAGCGATAGGAAACGAAGTCATCTATCTGAGACGTGATCGTGTAGGATTATATGAGTTAGGATCTTTATGATTATGAGACTGGAACATAGTAGAATAATTTTATATATATAGACGATATGTATTACTATGATAGACGCACATACCCATCTGAATACTCAGCCGCTCTTTGGTGATTGGCAGTCTTATATCCAACGTTTTCGTGATGTTGGAGGACAATGATTGGTCAATATTGGTATCGACGAAGAGCATAACCTGAGAGCGTGTCAGATTTCTCAAGAATCTTTGAAATTGTTTCCTGATCTGCGGATCAAGTGCGCTGTCGGGATCCATCCGTCAGAAGTAATACAAAACAAAAAAACTAAAGCTGACCTCGATCAGATACGTGGACATATCGAATGATTGCTGCGTGATCATGCTGGGCATATTGTGGCAATCGGAGAGTGTGGTGTGGATCTGCATTATCCTTATAGTCAGGAGACATTGACGGATCAGCAAGTCGTGTTTCGTGTACAATGTGAAATAGCGAGAGAGTATCATTTGCCTGTCGTGATTCATTCTCGTGATGCTTTTGACGAGACGATGGATGTATTACAAGATTTCGTGGATCTCAAGATCTATCTACACTGTCGAGGATATACTCCAGTAGAGGTCAAGCGCTGTGTAGAGCTTTTTCCTCAGCTATGGATAGGCTATACTGGGACAGTGACTTATCCCAAGGCTGTTGCGATTAGAGAAAGTCTCCTTGTCACTCCCCTCTCGAGTATCTTGACCGAAACGGATGCTCCGTATCTGGCACCTCAGCCGATGAGAGGCAAGACGAATGAACCGAGTTTCGTGCAGCATACTGCTAGCTTTATGGCTGAGCAGTTGGATTGTGATCAGCAGATATTTGTGGATAATGCCAGGAGTTTATATGGGGTATAGATTTTTTGCAATTTAGATGTTTTTGTATATAAATATCAGTAAATATTTATATCGTGTCTTAGGTAAGATGAGATCATCATTACAGCGTATCAAGCGTATAAGCTCAACAACAATAAATTTTTTGAAAAAGTTGTGAATAGCTACCGGTCTTTTTATGACGCTGGCTACGCCTATGTCTTCTAAGAAAATCGGCTTAAATAATAAAAAGATAGATCAACAAACAAAATGGAAAGATTTTGAGAATTTTGAATCACAGCAACAACCATTGGATAAAGAATATGTAGAAGTGCTTGATAAGTATTTGAGATTAAGGGAAGAGTATGAAAGATTGAATATATTGATTATGCAAAACATAGAAAATACTGAAACCTTGTTGATGAATTCTTCAGATTTTTATTGATTTCTCGATCGTTATTATCCCAATATAGATACAACCATAGTTGATCAAGAAATACAGTTATTAGAGACGATCAAACAAGAGTATGGTATTACTGTTAGTTTCTTGATGGAATCGGCAGCACATGAAGGGAATACGGTGCTTCCGTATCCCAGAGATATTTCTATTAATCAGATATCCTCTCAGCTCACGCAATTATTACATTGTTTGCGTAAATTTCCTCCAGTATTGTTTGGGCAACGCGAGATCAAGATTGTCTTGATGGATCATATACAGTGAGGTGGTCAAT
>JBGTAD010000033.1:0-9217 GCA_041750055.1 Candidatus Absconditabacterales bacterium
CAAGACTATCAGCCTCAGCAATTATTTTATAACCACTAGTTCCCATTTTTTTTACAATAACCTCTCCCTGGTTGGAGTTGATCAATGCATTCTTACGACATTGGTCAATTACCACATCCAGAGTTGGCGCGGTGGCTTCTGAGACAGCCAAAGATTTGTTTTGGTTAATGCTAAAGCACTGATTTGATGCTTCAGTTTCTATCTCCAAGCCACCCGTACCGCTAGGCAACACCCAGCTATAGTCGCCAGATGACAAGTTCGTCCGATTGAAAACCAGATTGCCTGTCGCAGCAGCTTTTACGTATAGGCTAGCTGTCGATGCATCACGTACTCGTGCTTTGAGCACGCTCTGACCGCAGTCAGATACCACCTCTAGTTCTACTGTAGGCTGGAAGACATATCGCAGATAGAACTTCTTAACGTAAGTGCTATCGCAATATTTTCCTCTAACCTCAACGTATTGACTCTGAGGTGTCACTGCTATCGTCGCAGTCCGAGATGCATAGACTGTTGTATCAGCTCCAACGACAGTGATAGAATTGGCAAGCAATTCTAACTCCGTAGGCACGGACACTGACACATTATTGCATCCATCTACGAAGGCATTGGACCAATCGACTCCAAAGTTCTCAGGATCAAAGGAATAGCCTGTGCTAAAACACGTGCTATCGTCTTCGAAACTTACTGATACTTCAGAGGAGTCGCTAAGTGAAACACTCTCGGCGGTCGCAACTACAGTGCCATTTACATTCCAGTTACATCCAGTGCAACCAGGGACTGTCAAAGTGACTTGTCCACAGCTGAGCGCAGATTGTAGTTGGTATATTTTTTTGACATATACCACTTTGTTGACGACTCTCCCACAGTTAGCTTGATAGTAATAAAACTGGTTGATCCAGTACTTATTGCCACTCTGTAACTGTGTGCTAATCTGACTTGGCGGGAAAAATCCCACCCATTCCCATGGCCAATTGCCTGGTGTTGTTACCTCAATGCTACGATATAATGCTATCGCATTAATTGGGTCTAGTCCTGTGATTGCTTCTCCTAAATAGATTGCAATCGTATCTCTGACTTCTTCTGCTTGGCGAGAGATAATCCACCTTACTTGGTGTATATTGCCGTCTGGTCGACGATACCATAGGCGAAATTGAGCGACATTTGAATACAATAACTCATTAAGGTGAGTTTGACCAAAAACCAGTTTGTCATTGTATACATCGTCCCAGTATCCTCCTACGAACACATCGCCAGGATTCGCAAGAGAGTTCGGTGTCACAATTTCTCCGCAATCGACTCCATATGAGTTTTCTGTCCCATTGCCTACGATGGTAGCGTCATATAACTCTCCACGTATCTCTACCCATCGCTGGATATTGTCGATGGAAATTTCCACGAAGCTCGCCTGAGGAGCATAGATGCGAAACCCTATGGTTGTTGCGTTCAAAAACGTAATATTGCTAGCGGCCAATACTGATACTCCATTGACTTTGATGTCAGTTATATTCAACGCAGTAAACGGAACGTGAGTTCCAAACTGAAAGTTTCCGTAGAATGCTTTCAGATTTAAATACCCATTGTCTAGCCCTTGCACAGGAGCTAGCGTTAATTTCATCTGCTCTTCGCCAAAGAAGCGGAAGATGTTGTTTGTTGGTTGTACCCCTCCCCAGAATGAGGAGTACTGGTTTCTGACATGGACTTTGGCGATATCGTCGCCACCTCCGCCTGTTCCGAAAGGGAAAGAGATAGCAGGTGTCTGACAGAATCCAGCCACACTCATCCCGAGCATGAAGATTACTAACAATAATAATAATTTTTTCATAACTTTTCTTTTTTTTATTTAATCTAATTTATTTTACTTAACTTAACATACGGTCTGATTTACTGTCGCGACCCGACGGTTTGTTTATTTTATTTTTATTTTTGTTTTCTAGTCTTCTCCCCAGCCTTCTCCAGATCACTTTGCTAGGAGAGGGAGGGATGCTATCGTCTCTGAGGGTCAGTCAGCAGCTTGTAGATAGACTGATCATGAGTACGATCAGATTTTGTTTTTTTGATTGTTAATGACCTATTCATTTATTTTTATTTTTTAGTTTTGTTTGAGTCTGCATCATACCCAAATCACCCCCATATTTCAACCCCATTATATATGATATATGATATAATATGCCCAGCGTGATGAGTATGTACATAGAGTAGAGACATATCACATATTCACGATAGTATCTGCACTCCATCAATCCAAAACAACAAAAATCTGACACAAAAAAAAGCCCCTAAGAAATATTCCTAGGGTTTTTTGATTTGTTTGGTTACAGTAGTATAAAACTACTGTTTGATTATTCTATTGATGAACACTCTATTATTATCCAGTGTTGTTTGTAGGACATACAGGCCTGGGACAGCAAAGTTGCTTGCTGGTATCACGAATGTTTCTGTCTGTGGCGGCTCATAATTCGCCACTTCTATTCCATTCGCTCTGATTATTGTCACATTCGTCGCCTTGCGGCCAGTTGGGAGTTTGATATTGAGATCCTGGCCCGCAGGGAGCTCATTAGGATAAGCTACGAAGCTTTCTCCCATTTGAGCTGCTTGTGATGGATCTGTGTTTACTGGATTGTAACTCAGATTCGTTCCGTTACAGACGAGATCGGGCATCATTATGGTTCTTGATATCGATCCACAGGCGTTATAGAAGACGATTGTCAGATCCAACTTTTGCTGAAAGTCTAGATCATACTCTAGACCGATGGGGATACCATCTACAAATACTTGGATGCTGTCCGTACCGATAGGAAGCAGATTCGTATCTATAATCATACGTATCGAATACGTATACGTGATAAATCTCACGATGCTAGATATATTAAATACTTCTTCTGCCTCTACAATTAACGTCTGTGTCGCGGTATTGGGACCAGACCCAGCCGTGAATTGATAACTTCCAGGATCCAATGCCAAAGGCACAAAGTCTCCAGAAACATCTGCCTCAGCGACTATTTTGCTGCCAGTCGTTCCAGCCTTGCGGATTTCAACCTCAGCTTGATTCGACGTGATCTGTGCGTTGCCGCATGGATCAGTTGTTACTAGCAGAGTTGCAGGACCGCCACACTCAGGACCTAGCGGACTAGGCACGAATACAGCAGTGTACTTGCTATCGCATAGCTTCCCTCTCAACTCAATACGAGTGATGCTAGGATCGTATGCGATGCTCAGTGTACGTACGTTGTGTACGATCGTATCCGTGCCGTACACTACCACTATGGAGCTATCTGCAAGCAGCTCAAGCTCTGGTGGTATAGTGACAGTAATATCGCCGCAGGTCTGGATGTATCCAAATACTGGAACATACGGTGTCCCCGTGAACCGATAGTCTGCCCAGAAGCAGTCAGTATCCGTATTGCTTTGTACGGATACGTTCGCAGCTCCATCCGCATTTCTGAGGACGAGGCTGTCGGCCTCGAATGGCGTACCGTTATCGATCGACCACTGGCAGTCTGTACAGCCTGGGACTGTTAGAGTGACTCCGTCACAGATTTGTGCCACACTGAGTGCGTAGGTGGCTTTGACGTTGACGATTGTTTCCGTTCTGAACGGACAGAACCCATTCAGATATCTCTGTACTATCCGGTATCTCATCCCTGCTTGTAGCAGGTTAGGTAGTGAACCAGGTAGAACATTCCCTATGACATTCCAGTCTCCAGCGCCAGGACTGCTTTCTCCATACAATTCAAGAACTATATTGGATTGCAATCCTGTCACTGGCTCCAATGGACATATCGCAACAGTGTCTGCGATAAGTTGTTCTTGACGTATCATTTCGATACGTCGTTCGTATACGCTTCCCGCTTCATCTTCGAACCAGAGACGGAATGTTTCTATTCCGAATGTAGTTATCGAGCTTAGATCTGTATTTCCGAAGACAAGCGAGTTGTTGAATTTTTGTTCGTGATATCCTCCCAGATACCTATGACCTTGAGTGGTCAAGGAGTTGGGAGTTGCTACATCTGTACACTGCAGAAAGTAGTTTTCTTTGTACGTTTTGTCATTTCCTTTGATTTTGACTCCAGATATCTCTCCTCTGACATAAAAAAATATCTGAGTTTGAGATATTGTTATATCGACGAAGCAACTAGTGGGATTTCCCTTCAGAGGAACGACGATAAAAAGGCTGTCAGCCGAGATCTGAATGTTCGCTGCTACAGTGACTTCATTGACTGTTACGTCAATATTTGCTGCATTGAGCTGCGTAAACGTTCCAAAATTACTGTTGTTGTATTTGAAGGCGCCTCTCAGAGTATCTCCGGCTACGGGCGCAAAGCTTAGCTTTGCGTCAGTGACGCCGAATAGCCTAGCCCAGCCATCACTGTTACTGCTTCCTACCCATTCTCCGCCAAACATTTGACGGCCATTGAAATAGCCTAATTGGGATCCTGGGGCTCCGGTTGCATACGGTACCTCGATTTGTCCGAATATGCTCTGGATCCAAAAGAGGAACAAGAGCATTGTTAATAATACTTTTTTCATGATTTTAATTGATCATTTTTTACGTCCCGACCGGACGGTTTGTTTAATTGTATTGTATTGTGTAATTTGGTATTTTTTTGGTTTCTCTTTCTGCTTCTGGTTGCTTGTGATAAGCGTCCAGAGCTGTCTTATCTACTACTGATGGTCAGTCAGAGTGTGATGATAGAACTGACAGTGAGAGGCTATCAGATTTTTTTACTCTTGATTATTTTTGACCTTTTTTTTTGTTTTTTTTGCGTTTTTGTTTGATTTTTGTTTGATTTGGTGTCCGCATCATACAAAATGTATCCCATATTTCAATACACTCTCACATTTCAATGCCCAAAACTGCGGAAAAATGATAAAGTATGTGATGGCGTCGAGGGGGTAGGGTGGAAATGACTTGGATCTATCGGTGTATGGATCATATATACCAGATACCTGTGTCATCATATGATAATATCTGGGTTGGTCGTCGTCAGGAGTGCTTTGTACAAAACTCCCCTTGAAAAAATCTGACACCTGAGTAGTCTAAGGTTAGATTTTTTTTATTCTTACATTATATTACTACGACATGTCTACCAAAGATCAAGTCCTCAAAGAGGCATTTGCAAACATCAAAAAACAATTCTGAGAATGATCTATCATGCGTATGGGTGATAATACCAACGTAGGAATGATCAGTACCTTCCACTCTGGAGCGTATCTATTGGATCTCATCCTAGGAGGTGGATATCCAGAGGGACGTGTGGTCGAGATCTATGGTCCCGAATCATCTGGTAAAACAACCATGACCCTACACGCTATCGCGCAGGTCCAAAAACGCGGTGAAATCTGTGCTTTTATCGATGCAGAGCATGCACTCGATCCTGTCTACGCTCGCAAACTGGGAGTCAATACTGATGAACTGATCCTCTCTCAGCCAGATCATGGTGAACAAGCTCTCCAAATAGCTGAAGAACTCGCAAAGAGTGGTGCTATCAAACTGATCGTGATCGATTCGGTAGCAGCGCTGGTACCACGTGCAGAGGTAGAAGGCGATATGGGAGACTCTCATATGGGACTACAGGCTCGTATGATGTCACAGGGACTCAGAAAACTCTCTGGTATCCTCGCGAAGACGGGTACGACCGTGATCTTCATCAATCAGATCCGTATGAAGATAGGAATTATGTTTGGTAATCCAGAGACAACAACTGGAGGTAACGCCCTCAAATTCTACGCATCACAGAGACTTGAAATCCGCAAAGGAGAAAAAATAGAAGCAAATAAAGAACAAATCTGATACTACGCTAAGATCAAGATCGTGAAAAACAAGATCGCTGCTCCGTTCAAGACAGCAGAAATTGCTATCGTACGAAAACATGGTATCGACAATGGATTGGATATCGTCGAGGCTGCTACTCTCTTGGGACTCATCACCAAGGCTGGAGCATTCTACACCATCAAAGATAAAAAAGCCCAAGGCAAAGAAAAAGCCATGACTCTCATCATGGATGATCCTAAGCTACGTGAAGAACTCGAAAAAGAAATCCAAAACAAGATCAAAGAAATGCGTATAGGAAAACCTGTCTTGGACGAAAAAGCTCTCGAAGCCCTCGAAGTTAGCATCGAAGAAAAAGAAACGCACGATGTCGCTGATGATGTGTTGGAAGGTATAGAGTAGATTTTTGTTTCAAAACGTCTGTGTTTATTAGCTTTTCCTTCGTTTTTTATACTTGTTGATTGCTTTCCAAATGAATAATATATTCATAAAAGTATTTCTATCTGTAATACTAGTTCTTACTATAGTTAATACGTTTATGATGTCGCAGTTATATAGTTTGTTGCCTACGAATCCTGAATATAGCACGCAAAAATATGCCGATAGGATAGAAAACATAGATAATCTAGATGAGCAAAATATAGCACGTATAGAACAATCTATTATACCCTGAATAGTGTCGTATTATAATCAGCAGAATACCCAAGGTCTTTATGAACAAATGTGACCAAGAACAAAAGCTGTTCTTGATATTGATGTGTTTTCAAAACAGTTAACCATGCTGAGAAAATTATGTGGCAGTATTGGCGAATACTCCAGACAGTCAATCAAGAACAATACATTTGATGAATATACTAATAAGTACGAATTCTGGTATAATACAAAATGTTGAGAAGAAGAATTATATCTTGTTGTGAATTTTATTGGACAGAATGATGCCCTTGAATTAGCATGATTTGCCTTTTTTACTAGAAAATAAATATATCCTGCTTGCGTACGTACTCTCTATGGCATACACTGTGAGTTAGTTATTCATGATACACGAGAAGTACATGTTGATTTTTAGATGTTCTGTGTCATACGCATGTTGGATATACTAGATAGCACCAATCGTACGGTTATTATAAAAATGAACAAATTCCTCAGTCGTCTAGCAGATTTTGATAAAGCCGTTGAAATCTAGATTCAAACGGAAGTATGTGATGATTTTTATTTGCTTTGTTTTGCAATTACCATGAAGTCTCTTCGTATCAGCCTTATTGGTGTTATTGTCTTTTTTTCTACATGTGTCCTATTTGTATCTGCGTCTACCCAGTCTGATCCTAGAGTATCAGCGATTATCTCTATTATACAGCAAAAATCTGAAACAGAACAGAAAAGGATAACTACAGCCTTGCAGACTTTGCAAAAATCCACAAGGATCAGGATATCACTCAGAATACTCATTACGAGTATTCTGTCTTGATTAGAACCTGCACCAATGACACAGTACATATTACCAAACAGCCAGCAAGGCGTCTCTAAATACAATGGAACAACTCCAACACATGTATTTTCATTTCCTATTCCAGGAGCAGAAAACTCTCCGTATGGATCTGCTTTTGAAATTCACGCACCTATTGAACAGAGCGTTCCCATAAAACCAACCTCTTTATGAGCAATGATTCCCAAAAATGATTGATATTTTCTAGCATTTTTTAGGCAGTGAGATCAATCAATCACAACCGATTGATATATTCAACATTCTGAAAAACCACGACTATGGAAAAAATCTTGAGAGTCTTATTTTAGTCTTCAATGAGTGTATTATCAGTGAATACGATATGAATTTGTGGATGAAATTGTGATGATAAAAAAACCCGAAAAATACAAGTACGCTGAGATTACAGACCAATTAAATACTATTGTACAGAATATGATCGATGAAAATCCTAAATGCCAAGAGCGAAAATGTGAGTTGGTATACATGGCGGATGGGAAACCCTGAATCAGAATACGTGGAGTAGATCAATATGGAGATCCGATTGGTGCTGATCGAGAATATGCTACGATGAATACCGCAAGTTGGTTTAGTGCTCTATATAAAGTACAACAGTATTATTTTTTCCAGTCTGCATGACAAGGCGGTAGTTCAGTATATATAGGTGAATAATATTAGTACTTTAATTCTCGATGATATCCAAAGAAGAACTCTCCAGTCATTTAGCAGTTTTTGATAAAGCTATCACGTCGTTTGAGCAATGATGGGCTGCATATGGACAAGCTGATAATGAATGCGATGAGTGAGTCCAGATAGGATTGATCTAGAGGTTTGAATATAAAGATAGAAATGATCGCTTTGCTCAGCTGGAGATATATGAAATAAAGATGTTTTGATAGGTTTTACTTGTTGCTTTTATCGTCATATGATGAAAAATTTGTCTTCTCGATCTATTGCTATTTGGCGGCCATTTATATTAACAGTGATTTACATTGTTTTTCAAGAGGGCGTCTTTTATTATACATGAAAATGAGGATGATGAGATCTCATAAGAATCTTCATGACCTTCTTGTTAGGGGTCTCCCTTTTGTATGTTTGATTGTTTTATAGCTTATCTGAACACACGATAGTGAGACGTATTGTATATCTCCTTTTTGTTATCGTATACTGATGGTTTCATCTGCTTCTCTTTTATTATCTTCTTCTTTTTGAATCTGGTTCATGATTTTGGTGAATGCATTTGTTCGGGATTAGTAGCTATTTGTTGATATGATGTATTATCTGATTTATACTATGGTGAGCGATAGTCTTGGGAGAACGTATGAAAAATAATGCTTAATTCGCTTTGAGAAAATCTTTTTATCTTTTCCATCATCTTGTTTATGACTATCTTCAAATCCGTCTTTGTTCTCTTGCTGTGTTGATCTGTCTTTATATCATCTTCGTTTGCTCAACAATCAGTTTGATGACCAAAAGGTAACACTACTGATCAAATTTATCTACAAAGTTATGAGAGATGAGTTTTAGGTTCGCTTGTGCAAAATAGCCTATATTCTATCTGTGTACGTAAAGCTAATGCATTGCTAGAAGAAAATGGAATGGCATCTTCATTAGATCCAATTATTACAGTATTTCGAAATAGGTATGGCAATAAACTTTTGAAAAGAGACCCAAATGGAACTATCGTAACAATGCTCGCATGAATACATAGTTCGATGTTGGCAGAACATTGTTATTACAATAATACAAGAAAAGATACTGTTGTAATTGATGATACATTGCCAGATTCTTATGCACAGTCATTATGATTACAACGTGGCGATGTGATTTTTCGTGTACAAGGATTGGATTTGTTTGTAGAAAACCTTGATGCTGTATTTAACAAAATCAATCCCGAATGTGGTAATGGAAAGCTATGCGAAATAGAAATAATAAAAAAAGAAAATCTTCCAGCTACTTGTACAACT